>NZ_JBYTAE010000002.1:0-133605 GCF_058787875.1 Hydrogenophaga sp. FW305-3-2-15-A-LB1
TTGCGGGCTGGCTCGGGCAAGGGGGAGGCGCGGGGCAGGCTGGCGTTCAGCGGCAGGCCGAGCAACAGGTGCAGGCCGGCCCAGCCCAGGCAGGCACCGCGCCAGCCCCAGGCCGTTTCCATCCAGCCGCTGAGTGGCCAACCCACGGTGCTGGCGAAGCCGGCCAGCAGGGTGATGCCGGTGATGGACGCGCGGGCGTCATGTCCCTTGAGCCGCACCAGCGCGGCAAAGGCGGCTTCGTACAGGCCGCTGCCCATGACGATGCCCAGCAGCAGCCAGCCCAGCACCAGCCCCGCCGTGCCCTGCGCTTGCGACAGCACCGCCAGGCCCGCGGCGGCGAGCAGGCTGGTGCCCGTGAGCACCGGGCGACCGCCCCAGCGGTCGATGGCGTGGCCGGCCCAGGGGCCCAGTGCCGCCGCCAGCAGCATCGCGGCCGTGACCGCGCCCCAGACGTGGGACGCCGGCACGCCCAGGCCCCGGGCCATCGGCGCGGCCAGCAGGGCCGGCAGGTAGTAGGTGGAGGCCCAGGCCAGCGTCTGCGCCGTGCCCAGGCGCAGCACCAGGGGCCAGTCGCGTGCCGAGCCCATGCCGCTGCTCAGGCGATGTCGAAGGCGTGGAAGCCGAAGCGGCCTTGCCGGCGATCGGCGAAGTAGTGTTCCAGGGTTTCCTTGACGGTGCGAAAGGCGATCTCGTCCCAGGGAATCTGGTCTTCGGTGAACAGCCGTGCCTCGATGGTTTCGTGGCCGGGGTCGAAGCGGTCGCTGAGCAGCCGGGCGCGGTAGTAGATGTGCACCTGGCCCACGCGCGCCACGTTCATCAGCGTGAAGATGTCGCCGAGTTCGAACTGCGCGCCGGCTTCTTCATCGGTCTCGCGGGCCGCGCCTTCGGCGGTGGTTTCACCGAGCTCCATGAAGCCGGCCGGCAGCGTCCATTTGCCCCAGCGCGGTTCGATGTTGCGCTTGCAGAGCAGCACGTACTCGCCCGTCTCGCCCCACACCGGCACGGTGCCGACGACGTTGAGCGGGTTCTCGTAATGCACCGTATGGCAGGTGGGGCAGACGGCGCGGATCTTGGTATCGCCGTCGTCGGGCAGGCGCATGTCGACGGCGGTGCCGCAGTTGCGGCAGTGTTTGGGGGGTGTGCGCAGCATCAGCGCAGTTTAGCGGGCCGTCACAGGGCGAAAAAAGCCGGGCTGGGCCCGGCTTTTCGAGGAGGGAAGACTCAGGCCTTCTTGCCGTGCTTGGCGATCAGGGCCTTGGCTGCGTTCAACAGCTCCTGGCCCTTGAAGCCGCGCTTGTCCATGTCCTGCACCCACTCCACTTCCACCAGGCGCGCCTTGCGCTTGAATTCCTGCGCTTCGGCCGAGGGGATGGTGTAGATGGTGTTGCCCTGCTTGACGGCGGCTTCACGGCCGGGCGCATCGCCGGCCTGCTGCACCTTGCCCAGCCAGCCGGAGGTCTCGATGCCCGAGTTCTTGTCGATGACGGCCTTGAGGTCGGGCGGCAGCGAGGCGTACTTGTTGCGGTTCATGCCCATCACGAAGGTGGTGGTGTAGAGCGCGCCGCCAGCGGGGTCGAACTCGCTGTGGAACTTGGTGAGCTCGTGCACCTTGACCGAGGGCACCACTTCCCAGGGGATCACGCAGCCGTCGATCACGCCCTTGGAGAGCGCATCGGGGATCTGCGGCAGCGGCATGCCCACGGGGATGGCGCCGAGGTAGCCCAGCATCTTGGTGATCTGGCGGGTCGGGCCGCGCACCTTGGAGCCGCGCAGGTCTTCCGCGGTCTTGATCTGCTTGCTGCGCATGTGGAACATGCCCGGGCCGTGCACTTGCAGGGCGATGGGCTGCACTTCCTTGTACTCGTCGGGGGCCATCGTGGTGATGTACTCCCAGAACGCCTTGGAGGTGGCTTCGGCGTTGTTCATCATGAACGGCAGCTCGAACACTTCGGTGCGCGGGAAGCGGCCCGGGGTGTTGCCCGGCAGCGTCCAGACGATGTCGACCACGCCGTCGCGCGCCTGGTCGAACAGCTGCACGGGCGTGCCGCCCAGCTGCATGGCGGGATAACCTTCGAACTTGATCCGGCCGCCGGAGTCCTTCTCGACCTTGTCCATCCATGCCTTGTGCATGTTGATGTACACGTTGGACTGAGGCGCCATGAACGTGTGGAACTTGAGCGTGACGCTTTGTTGGGCGAAGCCTGTGAGCGCGGGTGCGCCGAGGGCCACGGCCGCACCGGACTGGAGCAGGGTTCTGCGTTGAATCATGTTGAAAGTCTCCTGGGGTCAAAGAAAAACGGGAAAAGCATATGTCAGGCCAGGTCGTTTTCGTGAGAGGTCTAACCCTCGGATGCGACCTGCGTCACGTTCTCGTTCAGGCCACGCGCACCGAAATGGGTGTGAGGCCGTCCACACCGCCGTGCAGGGTGTCGCCCTTCACCACGGCCGCCACGCCTTCGGGCGTGCCGGTGTAGATCAGGTCGCCGGGTTGCAGTTCCCAGGCGGCCGACAGGTGTTCGATGGTCTCGGCCACGTTCCAGATCAGCTTGGCCACGGTGCTGCGCTGGCGGTCCGCGCCATTGACCTGCAACCAGATCGGCGCCTCGTTCACGTGGCCGGCCTGCGCGGCCGGGGTGATGGGGCCGATGGGCGCGGACTGGTCGTAGGCCTTGCCGATGCACCAGGGGCGGCCCTGCTTCTTCATGTCGTTCTGCAGGTCGCGGCGCGTCATGTCCAGGCCCACGGCATAACCCCAGATGTGCTTCGCGGCGTCGGCGGCTTGGATGTTCTTGCCGCCCACGCCGATGGCGACCACGAGTTCGATCTCGTGGTGCAGGTTGCCGGTGAGGCTGGGGTAAGGCATGGAAGCGGTCTGGCCCGCCTCGGCGACCACGATGGCATCGGCCGGCTTGAGGAAGAAGAAGGGCGGCTCGCGGCCGGTGAAGCCCATCTCCTTGGCGTGCTCTTCGTAGTTGCGGCCCACGCAGTAGATGCGGTGCACGGGGAAGCGCTCGGCGCGCCCCACCACGGGCACGCTCACGGTGGCCGGGGGGGCGAAGAGGTAGGTGGTGTCTGGCATGGCGGATGGTTTCGTTGGAATCGAAGATCACCAGTGTGCCATGGGCGCAGACCGCTTTTCGGTGCGTCCTCAGTGCTGGGACGCGGGCAGCCGGACCTCCATGCCATCCATCTCCGGCGTGAGCTTGACCTGGCAACTCAGGCGGCTGTCGGCCTCCACCGGGCTGGACGCGAAGTCCAGCATGTCGATCTCGTCAGGCACCGGGGCGCTCAGCATCGCGGCCCAGGGCGCCCCGATCATCACGTGGCAGGTGGCGCAGGTGAGGCTGCCGCCGCAGTCGGCCTCGATGCCCTGGATGTTCGCGTCCACCGCGGCCTTCATCAGGCTCTGGCCCGGCTCGGTCTGGATGGCCTGCACCGTGCCATCGGCGTTGAGGAATCGGATCGAGATCATGGGCGGGCTCAAGTCCTGGCGAAGTACTCGCGGCGCTCGAAGTCGGTCTTGTCCTCGGCTTGCGCGTGGCGGTCGATCTCGCTTTGCTTGATGCGGCAGAAGTAGCGCACGAAGTCCTCACCCAGCGCTGCGCACAGCGCGCTGTCGGCGCGCAGCGCATCCAGGCCTTCACCCAGCGAAGAGGGCAGCTTCTGGTTGTCGGCCGCGTAGGGCGATTCGCTCGCGGGCGGCGGCAGCGTGGCGCGCGCCAAGCCGTCGAGTCCGGCGTGGATCTGCGCGGCCATGTAGAGGTAGGGGTTGGCGGCGGGCTCACCCACGCGGTTCTCGATGCGGGTGGCGTTGTCGCCGGCCGCACCCACCACGCGCAGCATGGCGCCCCGGTTGTCCTGCCCCCACAGCGCGGCCTGCGGTGCCAGCGCGTTGGGCCGGAAGCGGGCAAAGCCGTTGATGGTGGGCGTGCACAGCACCGTCATGCCGCGCGCGTGCGACAGCAGGCCGGCGAGCCAGTGCGCGCCCGCCTCGGACAGCGTGTGCGTGGCGTCGGTGCGGGTGGTGCCGGGTGCGGGCGTGTCGCGCACGCAGGCGTTGCGGCCGGTCTTCAGGTCCACCAGCGACTGGTGCAGGTGCCAGCCGCTGGACATGATGTTGGGGAACGGCGGGCGGCACATGAAGGTGGCGTGGTAGCCCGCGCGGCGCAGCGCCTGGCGCACGCCGTTGCGGAACAGCACCATCTGGTCGGCGGCGGTCAGGGCGTCGGTGGCGTCGAACACCGCCTCCACCTGGCTCGGGCCGAGTTCGATTTCCAGCGACTGCAGCGGCAGGCCCAACGCCTGCGCGGTGCGCTGCACGATGCGCAGCGGCTCGTCGCTCATGTCGCCCATGGCTTCGGCCTGCAGGTTGTAGCCGGGGTGGATCATCTCCACCGTGGGCGGCAGGCCGGGCCAGGCCGCGAGTTCGGGGTCGAGCTGAGGGCGCGTGTCGGTGATGCGGTAGATGTGGAACTCCACCTCCAGCCCGGTCTTGAGGCCGTAGCCGGCCTGGCCCAGTTTCGCCAGCGCGGTCTGCAGCATGCCGCGCGCGTCCAGCGGCACGGGCGTGCCGTCGGCGAACCAGGGCTGGCAGCGCAGCCAGCCGGTGCGCTCCAGCCAGGGCAGCACGGTGAAGCTCTGCGGATCGGGCATGAGCATGAGGTTGGCCGCGCCGGCGAAGCCGGGCAGGCCGTCGGCGCCACCGGGCTCGAACACCTTCCAGGCCGTGCGGTCGGCCGTGTCCTTGAGCATCAGCGTGCCCACCATGCCCACGCCGTCGTTCAGCGCGCGCAGCGCTGCTTTGGCGGTGAGCGTTTTGCCGCGCAGCATGCCGTGGGCGTCGCACCAGCCAAAGCGCACCAGCTCGATGCCGCTGGCTTCGATGAGTTGGGCCACGCGCCGGCATTCGGCGTCGCGTTCGGGGGATTCGAGGTCGCAGCGTTGGGCGAACGATGTCATTTGGCGCCCGCCGTTTCCTCGGCGGAGGCTTTCGCGTGCCAGGGCGCACCTTCGCGCTTGTCGCGCACCGCGTCCTGCCACCAGGTTTCCCAGCCCTGCGCGGGGGCGATGCCGTCCACCGTGTCGGGGCCGGCAATGGCGCCGTGCAAGGCCGGGTCGGCCACGCCGGGGGCCGTGCCGCCTTGCTCCACGGCGTCGATGGCCTGCAGCAGCATGCGGCGGTTGGCCATCACCACCTTGTCGGTGGTGCCCAGGTGTTCGCGCGTGCGGTCCTGGATCGGGCCCATGCTCTCGCAGGCCCACTGGTCGTGCACGTTGATGTCGTCCTCGCCCATGCCGAGGTAGGTGCGGGTCTGCTGCTCTTCGGCGTTGAAGCCCCAGTTGTTGTGGCGGCCCGACTTCGGGATGTAGTCGGGCAGGGTCACGGCCTGCAGGCGCGGCGTGCGCATGGCGTCCTTGTCCACCGGGCCGGTGAAGCTGGTGAAGAAGGCGTACCAGTAGTTGTGGGTGTCGTCCACCGGCACGTGCATCTGCGTGATCGTCATGGTCTCCGACAGCGGGATCACGAAGGTCTGCGGGAACACGGCATTGGTCACGCGCACGTGGGTCAGCTCGTCGGTCATGGGGCGCAGCGCGGTGAGCTGCAGGCCATAGGGCTTGGGCTCGAAGCTGATGAGGGGCTGGCCGAATTCGCGCATCACGCGCGTCATGGGCCAGCGCTCGCCGCCCACGTCACCGGCGCTGGCGCCGCGGAACTGCTTGCCGTAGCTGTCTTCCAGCGAGCCGTCGTTGAAGAAGCGGTGCAGGTAGGAGGCGTGCGCCGGATCGATGCCCACTTCCAGCGACTGCAGCCAGTTGCAGTGCCACAGGCCCTTGAAGGCGAAGGTGTGGCTTTCGGGCGCGGTGAAGCAGTCCAGCTCGGGGAAGGGCGGGGGCGTCTGGTCCTCGGGACCGAACCAGCCGAACAGCACGCCGCTGCGCTGCACCAGCGGGTAGCTGCGCTGCTTGATGCGCGTGCACATCTTGCTGCCGGCGGGCTCGGCCGGGGTGTCGATGCACTGGCCCGTGGTGTCGAACTTCCAGCCGTGGAAGGGGCAGCGGATGCCATCGCCTTCGTTGCGGCCGAAGGCGAGGTCGGCGCCGCGGTGCGGGCAGTCGCGATCGAGCAGGCCGAACTCGCCCAGGGCGTCGCGGAACAGCACGAAGTTCTGGCCCAGCACGCGCACCGCCTTCACGGGGCGCACGGCCATCTGGGGGTCCAGCGCGGGGTTGAATTCGTCCATCAGCGCCACCGGCTGCCAGTAGCGGCGCAGCAGCTCGCCACCGGGCGTGCCCGGTCCGACCTGGGTCATGCGTTGATTGAGTTCGGCTTTCATGTGGGGAATCTCCGGCAATAAAACGGGGTGGGGTGTCGAAATGGTATACCGTTTTTTGATTTCGGTGTACATTTTGTGCCATGAGCCTGCAAGAAACCGTTTTGATGCAATTGCGCGACCTGATCCTGAGCGGTCAGTTCGAACCCGGCCAGCGCCTGGCCGAGCAACAGCTGGCCGAACGCCTGGGTGCCTCGCGCACGCCGGTGCGAGCCGCGCTGGTCACGCTGGAGCAGGAGGGGCTCGTGCAGGCCAACGAGACCGGCAAGTACCTGGTGCGCCAGTTCACCGCGCAGGAGGTGATCGACGCCATCGCGGTGCGCGGCCACCTCGAAGGCATGGCGGCACGGCTGGTGGCCGAACACGGGGTGTCGCGCCAGTTGCAGGGCCAGTTGCAGACCGTGCTCGACGAGGGTGACCGCCTGCTGGCGGACAACCCGCTGACCATCGAAAGCTATGCGGCCTACGCCCTGATGAACGACCGCTTCCACGCGCTGATCCTTGATGCCTGCGGCAACCGGGCCCTGCAACGCTCGGTGGAACTCAACGACAAGCTGCCGTTCGCGCCGGCCTCGGCCATGCTGCCCATGCAGGGCACGGTGACCATGGACCGCGACTGGATGCTGTACGCGCACCGCCAGCACCACATGCTGTTCGATGCCCTGCGGCGCGGCGAAAGCGCGCGCGCCCAGGCGCTCGCGGTGGAACACACCGAAGTGGCGCAGATGAACATGCGCCTGGCGCTGGAGCGGCGCGCCGAGTCCGAGCAGGTGCTGCCCGGCATCCGCCTGGTGGTGGGCTGAGCGTTCAGCAGCACAAGCGCGGCGGGTTTGCAGGGACGGCCGCAACGACCTTGCGGCCGTGGGGATTTGCGCCATCCCGAGGAGTGGACGGGGGTGGCTGCGCACAATGGGCCATCGTTCAACCCCGCTGACCCATCCGCATGACCCGCCTTTTCGAACCCACCACTGCAGGCCAGCTGTCGCTGGCCAACCGCATCGTCATGGCACCGCTCACGCGCAACCGCGCGCCCAACGCCGTGCCCACGCCGCTCATGGCCACCTATTACCAGCAGCGCGCCAGCGCCGGCCTGTTGATCACCGAAGCCACCGCCATCAGCCACCAGGGCCAGGGTTATGCCGATGTGCCGGGCCTGTACGCGGCCGAACAGATCGAAGGCTGGAAACGCGTGACCGCGGCGGTGCACGCCGCCGGCGGCAAGATCGTCACCCAGCTCTGGCACGTGGGCCGCGTTTCGCACACCGAGCTGCAACCCAACGGTGGTGCTCCCGTGGCGCCCTCGGCCATTGCCGCCAAGACCAAGACGGTGCTGATCAAGGACGGTGTGCCCACCTTCGTGGAAACCTCCGTGCCGCGCGCGCTCGACGCGGCCGAATTGCCTGGCATCGTCGAGGACTACCGCAAGGCCGCGCTGGCCGCCATCGAGGCTGGCTTCGACGGGGTGGAAATCCACGCGGCCAATGGCTACCTGATCGACCAGTTCCTCAAGACCGGCAGCAACCAGCGCACCGACGCCTACGGAGGCAGTATCGAGAACCGGGCGCGCCTGCTGCTGGAAGTGGTCCAGGCCGTGACCGATGCGATCGGCGCGGCGCGCACTGGCATCCGCCTCTCGCCCGTGACGCCGGCCAACGACGTGGTCGACGCCGACCCGCAGCCGCTCTTCACCTGCGTGGTGCGCGAGCTGGCGCGTTTCGATCTGGCCTATGTGCATGTCATCGAAGGCGCCACGGGTGGCCCGCGCGAGATTCCCGATCGCCCGTTCGACTACGCCGCGCTGCGCGCCACCTACCGCGCGGCCGGCGGCCGTGCGGCCTGGATGGTCAACAACGGCTACGACCTCTCGCTGGCGCAGAAGGCCCTGGACGACGGCGCCGACCTCGTGGCCTTCGGCAAGAGCTACATCGCCAACCCCGACCTCGTGGCCCGGCTCCAGCAGGGTGGCCCGTTCAACCAGCCCGACAAGACCACCTTCTACGGCGGCGGCGAAAAGGGCTACACGGACTACCCGGCCTTGACGGCCTGAGGGGCCTGGCCGCTGCGGGTTTATCCTTGGAGCCCATGAAGCTCTACAACTACTTCCGCTCCTCGGCCTCGTTCCGCGTGCGCATCGCGCTCGCGCTCAAGGGCATTGCCTACGACTACGTGCCCGTGCACATCGCGCGCGGCGACCACAAGCTGCCGGCCTTCACCGACAAGGCGGTCGAAGGCCTGGTGCCCCTGCTCGAGCTCGACGATGGCACGCGCCTGACGCAGTCGATGGCGATCATCGAGTACCTGGACGAGGTGCAGCCCGCGCCCGCGCTGCTGCCGGCCGATGCACTGGGCCGCGCGCGCGTGCGCGCGCTCTCGCAGATCGTGGCCTGCGAGATCCACCCCATCAACAACCTGCGCGTGCTCAAGTACCTGACCAAGGAACTGAAGGTGGAAGAGGAGCCCAAGAACGTCTGGTACCGCCACTGGGTGCGCAGCGGTCTGGAGTCCTTCGAGCGCCAGCTCGCGCTGCAGCCCCCGTCCACCTACTGCGCGGGCGACACGCCCACCATGGCCGATTGCTGCCTGGTGCCGCAGATCTTCAACGGCCAGCGCTTCAACACCGACTTCAGCGGCCTGCCGCGCACCATGGCCGCGTTCGAGGCCTGCATGGCCTTGCCCGCGTTCCAGCAGGCCCAGCCATCGGCCTGCCCGGACGCCGAGGCCTGATGCCCCAGTCCCCGGACAGCCTGGTTCCCGACTGGCCCGCACCACCGGGCGTGCGGGCGCTGTTTACCACGCGCGATGGTGGTGTGTCGGCCCCGCCGTTCGACCGCTTCAACCTGGGCGACCACGTGCGCGACGACCCGCTTGCGGTGGCCGCCAACCGCGCCCGCCTGGCCTCGCTGACCGCGCCCGCACGTCCCGTGTTTCTTCAGCAGGTGCATGGCACCGGGGTGGTGCGGCTGGACCGCGCGACGCCGGACGGCGCCGAGGCCGATGGCTGTGTGGTGCAAGGGCCCGGCCTGGCCGCCACCATCATGGTGGCCGATTGCCTGCCGGTGCTGTTCGCCCATGCCTCGGGCCAGGTGGTGGCCGCCGCGCACGCGGGCTGGCGCGGGCTGGCGAACGGTGTGCTCGAGGCCACGCTGCGCGCCTTGCGCGAAGCGGCGGGCGAGGGTGAGGTGGTGGCCTGGCTCGGCCCCTGCATCGGTCCGTCGGCGTTCGAAGTCGGCGCGGAAGTGAAGGACGCCTTCGTGTCGGTCGATGTCGAAGCCGCTTCCTGTTTTCGGTCTCATGGGCGAGACGGCAAATCTTTGGCGGACCTGCCCGCGCTCGCGCGGCGCCGGCTTCAGGCCGCGGGCGTGGCACAGGTGCACGGCAACGACGGCAGCGCCGCGTGGTGCACCGTCACGCAGGCCTCACGGTTCTTTTCGCACCGGCGCGATGCCGTCCGCCTCGGCAGCACCGGGCGCATGGCCGCCTGCGTCTGGATCGACTGAAGCTGTGGTCGAGGTCGTCGCGGCCCGCTGTGCTTCGAGCTCGGCGGCCTCGCGTGCCTTGATCGCTTTGCGCCTTTGTGGCGTGAGCATCAGGTAAACCACCAGTGCGACCGGCAGCAAACCGTAAAGAAAAAAGGTCACAATGGCTCCCAGCACAGAGCCTGTGGTGTTGGTCGCTTCGGCCACCGACATCATGAGCACCACGTACATCCAACCGATCACCACCAGATACACAACATTCCTTGCAGCCCGGACCACCCGTGTCAGCCTGCTGGATGCTGATACGAAAAACCTGGGGAAGATCCGGAATCTCTCCCCCGAGGGCTGCCCATGATAAGTCGCAGGCAACACCCTAGGAGACCAGCATGACATCGGGCAAGAACCCTTCTTCAGACTGGCTGGAAACCGCGCAACAGTTCCAGCAGAACCTCGTTCAACAGTGGACGCAGATGGCCCAGGCCTTTCCCGGGGCCTCCGCCCCCCCATCCGCCGCCAGCGACCCTTTTGCCGCGTTCAAGGCGTTCATGCCGAAAGCGGGCGCGGCCAGCCCCTTCGGTATGGCCATGCCCACGGGCGCCGCCGGCTTCCCCGGCATGCCGGCCGTGGGCGACATCTTCAGCCAGGCCAGCCAGGGCCAGGCGGTCAGCTTCGACCCGGCCCAGCTGCTGGAGATCCAGAACACCTACCTCCAGGAACTGGCCGGGCTGTGGAACCAGGGGCCGAACGTGAAGCCTGCGGGTGATCGGCGCTTCGCGTCCGACGCCTGGGCCAGCAACCCCATGGCGGCCTTCGCGGCCGCGACCTACCTGCTCAACGCCCGCACCCTCATGGCCATGGCCGAGGCGGTGCAGGGCGACGCCAAGGCGCGAACGCGCGTTCGTTTCGCCGTGCAGCAGTGGATCGACGCCAGCGCGCCCAGCAACTTCCTGGCGTTCAATGCGGAAGCGCAGAAGAAGGCGATCGAGACGCAGGGCGAGAGCATTGCCAAGGGCGTGGCCAACCTGCTGCACGACATGAAGCAGGGCCACGTGTCCATGACCGACGAGAGCGTGTTCGAGGTCGGCAAGAACGTCGCCACCACCGAAGGCGCCGTGGTGTTCGAGAACGAGCTGTTCCAGCTCATCGAGTACAAGCCCTTGACCGCCAAGGTGTACGAGCGGCCTTTCCTGCTGGTGCCGCCTTGCATCAACAAGTTCTACATCCTCGACCTGCAGCCCGAGAACTCGCTGATCCGCTACTGCGTGGAGCAGGGCCACCGCACCTTCGTGGTGAGCTGGCGCAACCCCGACGAATCGCTGTCGAAGAAGACCTGGGACGAGTACATCGAAGACGCGGTCGTCAAGGCCATCGCGGTCACGCAGGACATCACCGGCGCCGAGACCATCAACGCCTTGGGCTTCTGCGTGGGCGGCACCATGCTGGGCACCGCGCTGGCCGTGCTGGCCGCGCGGGGCGAGACGCCGGTGAACAGCGCGACCTTCCTCACCACGCTGCTCGACTTCACCGACACCGGCATCCTCGACGTGTTCATCGACGAGAACTTCGTGAAGTTCCGCGAGATGCAGTTCGCCGATGGCGGCCTCATGCCCGGGCGCGACCTCGCCACCACCTTCAGCTTCCTGCGCCCGAACGACCTGGTGTGGAACTACGTGGTGGGCAACTACCTCAAGGGCGAGACGCCGCCGCCATTCGATCTGCTGTACTGGAACTCCGACAGCACCAACCTGCCGGGCCCGTACTACGCCTGGTACCTGCGCCAGATGTACCTGGAGAACAACCTGGTCAAGCCGGGCAAGACCACGGTGTGCGGCGAGAAGATCGACTTCCGCCAGGTCAAGCTCCCCGTCTACATCTACGGCTCGCGCGAAGACCACATCGTGCCCATCGGCGGGTCCTACGGCAGCACGCAGATCTTCCCGGGCAAGAAGCGCTTCGTGATGGGCGCCTCGGGTCACATCGCGGGCGTGATCAACCCCGCGTCGAAGAACAAGCGCAGCCACTGGATCGGCCCGGCGGGCAAGTTCCCGGCCGACGTGAAGGACTGGATCGCCAGCGCCACCGAACACCCCGGCAGCTGGTGGACCGACTGGTCCGCCTGGCTCAAGCCGCTGGCTGGCAAGCAAATTGCAGCGCCCAAGGCGTATGGCAAGGCCAAGCGCTACACCGCCATCGAGCCCGCACCCGGCCGTTACGTCAAAGCCAAAGCCTGAACATTTTTTTTCATCCGCACCCCCAGGAGACATTGCATGGAAGACATCGTCATCGTTTCAGCCGCCCGCACCGCCGTGGGCAAGTTCGGCGGCACGCTCGCCAAGACACCGGCCACGGAGCTGGGCAGCATCGTCATCAAGGCGCTGCTGGAGCGCACCGGCCTGCCGGCCGACGCCATCGGTGAAGTGATCATGGGCCAGGTGCTGGCCGCTGGCGTGGGTCAGAACCCGGCCCGTCAGGCCATGATGAAGGCCGGCGTGGCCAAGGAAACGCCGGCGCTCACCATCAACGCCGTGTGCGGCTCCGGCCTCAAGGCCGTGATGCTGGCCGCGCAGGCCGTGGCCTGGGGCGACAGCGAGATCGTGATCGCTGGTGGCCAGGAGAACATGAGCGCCTCGCCGCATGTGCTCAACGGCAGCCGCGACGGCCAGCGCATGGGCGACTGGAAGATGACCGACACCATGATCGTCGACGGCCTGTGGGACGTATACAACCAATACCACATGGGCATCACCGCCGAGAACGTGGCCAAGGAACACGGCATCAGCCGCGACGCGCAGGACGCGCTCGCGCTGGGCAGCCAGCAGAAGGCCAGCGCCGCGCAGGACGCCGGCAAGTTCAAGGACGAGATCGTGGGCGTGAGCATTGCGCAGCGCAAGGGTGACCCCATCCTCTTCAATGCCGACGAGTTCATCAACAAGAAAACCAGCGCCGAAGCCCTGGCCGGCCTGCGCCCCGCGTTCGACAAGGCCGGTTCGGTGACGGCGGGCAACGCCTCGGGCATCAACGACGGCGCCGCCGCGGTGGTGGTGATGACCGCCAAGAAGGCCGCGGCGCTGGGTCTCAAGCCGCTGGCGCGCATCGCCGCCTTCGGCACCAGCGGCCTGGACCCGGCCACCATGGGCATGGGCCCGGTGCCGGCATCGAAGAAGGCCCTGGCGCGCGCTGGCTGGAAGGCCAGCGACGTGGACCTGTTCGAGCTCAACGAAGCCTTCGCGGCCCAGGCTTGCGCCGTCAACAAGGCGCTGGACATCGATCCGGCGCGCGTGAACGTCAACGGCGGTGCGATCGCCATCGGCCACCCCATCGGTGCGTCCGGCTGCCGCATCCTCGTGACGCTGCTGCATGAAATGCAGCGCCGCGATGCAAAGAAAGGTCTCGCGGCCCTGTGCATCGGTGGCGGCATGGGGGTTTCCCTCGCGGTCGAACGCTGAATTCACGGTTAAATCAACAACGGATGACCGGAGGGAGGGCCTTCCGGTCACCATCGCCAAAGGCACAAGGAGCACAAGAAATGAGCAAGAAAGTCGCGTACGTCACAGGCGGCATGGGTGGCATCGGAACGGCCATCTGCCAGCGCCTGCACAAGGAAGGTTTCACGGTCATTGCGGGCTGCGGCCCCACGCGCGACTTCAAGAAGTGGCTCGACGAGCAGAAGGCTCAGGGCTACACCTTCCACGCCTCGGTCGGCAATGTCGGCGACTGGGATTCCACCGTGGAAGCCTTCACCAAGACCAAGGCGGAGCACGGCACGATCGACGTGCTGGTGAACAACGCCGGCATCACGCGCGATCGCATGTTCCTGAAAATGTCGCGCGACGACTGGGATGCGGTGATCGAGACCAACCTGAACTCCATGTTCAACGTGACCAAGCAGGTCGTGGCCGACATGGTGGAAAAGGGCTGGGGCCGCATCATCAACATCTCGTCGGTCAACGGCGAGAAGGGCCAGGCTGGGCAGACCAACTACTCGGCCGCCAAGGCCGGCATGCACGGCTTCTCGATGGCGCTGGCGCAGGAGCTGGCGACCAAGGGTGTCACGGTCAACACCGTGAGCCCGGGCTACATCGGCACTGACATGGTCAAGGCCATCCGGCCCGACGTGCTGGAGAAGATCGTGGCCACCGTGCCCGTCAAGCGCCTGGGTGAGCCGAGCGAGATCGCGTCCATCATCGCCTGGCTGGCCAGCGAGGAGGGCGGCTACGCCACCGGTGCGGACTTCTCTGTCAACGGCGGCCTGCACATGGGCTGAACACCCCCCCCCACGCGCTCCAAGAGAAACCCGCTTCGGCGGGTTTTTTGTTGCGGGCATGGTTCCTGCGAAAGCGTGGTGTAAATTCGACCGCACCCCCACCCCCTTTCCGCCAAGGAGTTTCCGGCCCATGCCGCACAGCGTTTCACTGATCAACACCATTGCTGCGGGCCTGGGTCTGGCACTGATCCTCGGCTTCCTGGCGGCCAAGGTGCGCCTGCCCGCGCTGGTGGGCTACCTGCTGGCGGGTGTGATCATCGGACCGTTCACGCCGGGCTTCGTGGCCGACGCCGGCATCGCCGCCCAGCTCGCCGAGATCGGTGTGATGCTGCTGATGTTCGGCGTGGGCCTGCATTTTTCCCTGGAAGATCTGCTCTCGGTGCGCAAGATCGCCTTGCCCGGCGCGGTGGTGCAGATGGCGGTCGCCACGCTGATGGGTATTGGCATGGCCATGTGGTGGTGGGACTGGAGCTTCGGCTCGGCGCTGGTGTTCGGCGTGTCGCTCTCGGTGGCCAGCACTGTGGTGCTGCTGCGGGCGCTGGAGAGCCTGGGCATTCTCGATTCCTTCACGGGCCGCATCGCGGTGGGCTGGCTGGTGGTGGAAGACCTGGCCATGGTGCTGGTGCTGGTGCTGCTGCCGCCGCTGGCGGGCTTTCTGGGCGGCAAGGGCTCGGACGGCGATCTCGATTCGATCTGGCGCACGCTGGGCTTCACCCTGCTGCAGGTGGGTGGCTTCGTGGCGCTGATGCTGGTGGTGGGGCGCCGGGTGTTCCCCTGGCTGCTGTGGCAGGTCACGCGCACCGGTTCGCGCGAGCTGTTCACGCTGTGCGTGGTGGCGGCGGCGGTGAGCATCGCGTTCGCCTCGGCGGCGCTGTTCGGCGTGTCGTTCGCGCTGGGTGCCTTCTTCGCCGGCATGGTGCTGCGCGAATCGGAGTTCAGCCACCGCGCGGCCGAAGAGTCGCTGCCGCTGCGCGATGCCTTCGCGGTGCTGTTCTTCGTCTCGGTGGGCATGCTGTTCAACCCCGCCGTGCTGATCGAGCGCCCGCTGCAGGTGCTCGGCGTGGTGCTGATCATCATCGTGGGCAAGTCGGTGGCCGCCGCCGCCCTGGTGGTGGCCATGCGCTACCCGCTCAACACCGCGCTCACCGTCTCCGCCAGCCTGGCGCAGATCGGCGAGTTCTCCTTCATCCTGGTCGGCCTGGGGGCATCGCTGGGCCTGCTGCCGCCCGAGGGGCAGAGCCTGGTGCTGGCGGGTGCGCTCATCTCCATCGCCACCAACCCGCTGTGGTTCAAGGCCATCAACCCGCTGCAGGAATGGCTGCGCAAGAACTCCGAGTTCGCGCGCAAGCTGGAACAGCGCGACGACCCGTTGGCCGAACTGCCCATGACCACGCACGAGAAATTTCTCTCGCGCCAGGTGGTGTTGGTGGGTTACGGCCGGGTGGGGCGGCGCATCGCCGCCGCGCTGGATGAACAGCATTTGCCCTATGTGGTGGCCGAAGAGAATCGCGACATCGTCGAGCGGCTGCGCGAGCGCGGCATTGCTGCCGTGTTCGGCGACGCGGCGGACCCGGCGGTGCTGATCCAGGCCCACATCGCGCGCGCCGGCATGCTGGTGATCGCCACGCCCGACACGCTCAACGTGCGGCAGATGATCGCCACCGCCCGCGCCCTCAATCCCGAGATTCAGACCGTGGTGCGCACGCACAGCGAGGAAGAGGCCGGCCTGCTCGAGAAAGAAGTCGCCGGCAAGGTCTTCCTGGGTGAGGAAGAGCTGGCGCAGTCGATGACGCGCTACGTGATCGAGCATTCCCAGCTCGCGAACCCGGGCGCGCGCGCCGCGGCCTGACCTCGGATCGGCACCAGGGCCGGTCCTACACGCCTTCGCGCACCCGTCCGACAGGCGCCCATGAGGACGCCACCCATGATGGCCTGACATTCCAACAGGAGGCCCATCATGGCATTGACCCATTCGCCCACATTCGACGACATCGCCGTGGCGCCGGCATCCGAGCACGCGGTGTCCTGGCCCGCGGTGTTCGCCGGCGCGGCCGGCGCGGCCGCGCTCTCGCTGATCCTGCTCATCCTGGGCACAGGGCTGGGGCTGGCATCGGTCTCGCCCTGGGTGCAGCAGGGCATCGGTGCCGCCACCTTCGGCGTCTCGACCATCCTCTGGATTTCCTTCACCCAACTGGTGGCCTCTGGCATGGGCGGCTATCTGGCCGGTCGGCTGCGCACGCGCTGGGCCGGCACGCAGGCCGACGAGGTCTACTTCCGCGACACCGCGCACGGCTTCCTGGCCTGGGCGGTGGCGACCCTGGCCACGGCAACGCTGCTCACCTCGGTGATCGGTGCGATCGTGGGCACCGGTGTGAACGCCGGCGCCACGGTGGCGGCCGGTGGCGCGGGTGCGGCGGTGGCCCAGGTGGCGGACAAGGCCGATGGTGAAAAGGACGGCGAGGCCGACCTGGACTACTTTGTCGGCACGCTGTTCCGGACCGACGCGGCGGCGGCGTCGACGGCCGGCGCCCCGGGCGTGTTGATGGTGAACCCGTCGCCTGCCGCGATCGCTGCCGATGCTTCGGGCATCTTCCTCACGGCCCTGAAGAACGGCGCCTTGCCGCCCGAGGACGCCAGCTACCTCGGCCAGCAGGTGGCCTTGCGCACCGGCGTCAGCGCGCAGGACGCACAGAAGCGCGTGACCGACACCTTCGGGCGGATGCAGATCAAGGCCCGCGAAGCCGAAACCGCCGCGCGCGAGGCGGCCGACAAGGCGCGCAAGGCGTCGGCCTATGGCGCGCTGTGGCTGTTCGTTTCCTTGCTGATCGGCGCCTTCTTCGCCAGCCTGGCCGCAACCTTCGGTGGCCGCCAGCGCGATCGGGCCTGAGTTCCCGCCCTGCACACCCCTTCACCTTTCCAAGGAGCCTTCCATGCAATCCCTGCTGCTGTTTTTCCTCGGTGTCCCCATTCCCATCATCATCCTGATCGCCCTGATGTTCTGATCGGACGATCACGAAGGCGGGGAGCCTAGCGGCTGCCCGTCGGCGCGTTGATGTCCCTGGCGTGGGCTTCCAGGCATTGCGAGACGATGAGCTGGACCGCGCTGGTGGCATCGGGTGTCAGCCGGGCGTTGTTGTGCACCCGGGTGCGCACGGGCCGCCCCACCTCACCACCCACGCGCACCTGCGATTCCACGGTGCAGGACAGTTCGTCTCCCGAGGCCAGGCCGCCCTGGTGCTGCAGCTCCAGGCGCTGCAAGCCCACGTAAAAGGGTTGAGGCCCGGTGTAGCTGGCGGCCACCCAGTTCCGCAGGGCCTCGGCGACCGGGGGCCGGATCTCGACAGGCAGGGTGCCGGTGTCCGTCTTGAGCTTCAGATCGGTGTCATGCCGCGAGTCCTGCACCTGCACACCGGCACCGCTGGCCACAGGCGGTTGCAGATCCACCCTTTGTTCTGCGGCGGCACAGCCGGCCAGCGCCAGCGCGGCGAGGGCGCAAGCCAAGAGGTTCAGATGGGGTCGTGTTGGTGTATGCATGGCCCATTGTGGTGGTGCAACCCGGCCGCTTCCACCCCTGGCGCGGCGAATCTCCTCCCGTCCTACAAGCGCGTCGGCAACTCTCCGACAAGGGGCCTGCGGCAGCGCCGGAATACTGGCGTGACTGTCACACCAAGTCTCCGAAGCTCCCTCCCCCCCGAGCTTCCCTCCGCCAGGAGGTTCAACCCGCTTCGGCGGGTTTTCTTTTGCCTGCTCGCCGGGGTGAGAAAATACCGGGGTGCAACCACATCCCACCCTGCAAGCTCCGAGTCCCTGGCGCCTGTCCGTCGCGCCCATGATGGACTGGACCGACCGCCACTGCCGCTACCTGCATCGCCTGCTCTCGAAGCACACCCTGCTGTACACCGAGATGGTGACCACGGGCGCGCTCACCCACGGCAGCGTGCAACGCCACCTGCGTTTCAACGCCGAGGAACACCCGGTGGCCTTGCAGCTGGGGGGCAGCGACGCCGCCGAGCTGGCAAGCGCCGCGCGCCTGGGCGAGCAATGGGGCTACGACGAGATCAACCTCAACTGCGGCTGCCCGAGCGACCGCGTGCAGCGCGGGGCCTTCGGCGCCTGCCTGATGGCCGAGCCGCAAACCGTGGCCGACGGGGTCAAGGCCATGGTGGACGCGGTCTCGATTCCCGTCACCGTCAAACACCGCATCGGCATCGACCGGGTCGAGAGCTACGACTTCGTGCGCGATTTCGTCGGGACCGTGAGCGAGGCCGGCTGCGGCGTGTTCCTGGTGCACGCGCGCAACGCCTGGCTGGACGGCCTCTCGCCGAAAGAGAACCGCGAGATTCCGCCGCTGCGCTACGAACTCGCGCACCGCCTCAAGCAGGACTTTCCGCAACTCACCTTTGCCATCAATGGCGGCTTCACCACCAACGCGCAGATCGCCGAGCACCTGAGTGCGGTCGATGGCGTGATGGTCGGCCGCGAGGCGTACCACAACCCCTGGGTGCTCACCGGCTGGGACGAGGCCTTCTTCGGCGCCGCGCCGTCCACCGTGACGCGCGAAGCGGTGGAAGAGCAGATGGTGGCCTACATGGAGCGCGCCTTCCTGGAAGACGGTTGCCCCTGGTACGCGATCGCGCGCCACATGCTGGGCCTGCGCCACGGGTTGCGCGGCGCGCGGCGCTGGCGCCAGGTCTGGAGCGACCACCGCCTGAAACCACTGCCTCCGCGCGAGGTGTGGGCCATGGCCCAGGCCCACGTGGGCCAGGAAGCCGAAACCGACGGCCTGGTGGGCGCCTGAGGCTCAGAGCCCCACGGCGCGCAGGTCGATGCGGCCCTGGTGCAGGGGCGGGCACCAGAAGTAGGCCCCGGTTTCCGGTTCCGTGAAGGAGAAGAGGGCGTCGACCACGCCGTCCTCCGCGCCCGACATGCGGCGCAGCAGGGCTTCGTAGGCATCGAACGAGTGGCCGAAGGCGGTGAACATGGAGCCGCCTTCGTTGCCCTCCGCCCAGGGCATGGCACGGCGCAGCACGAACGCCGGCGGCTCGAAGTCTTCCTGGGCCGTGCGCTTCACGTGCGCCGAGGCCGGTGCGTCGTCGAGTTCTTCGTTGTTGTGGTGGGCGCGGCCGAAGACGTGGTCGCGTTGCAGCTCGGGCATGGCGGCGAAATGGCTCAACTGGTGGCGCCAGCGCTGCACCGCCAGGAAGCTGCTGCCAGCCAGCGGGCCCTGGGCCACCAGGGCCGCGGCGAGCGCGTCCTCGCCCTGCGGGTTTTCCGTGCCGTCTTCGTAGCCGCTGAGGTCGTGGTTGGTGCGGTGGCTGAAGGCGTCGGTGATGGCGCGCAGCTCGAAGGCCGGCGCCAGCAAGGCCTCCAGCTGGCGGCTGCGCAGCAACAGTTCCCCGCGGTCGCTGCCACGCAACCAGATCAGGAGGTCGATGGGCGTGGCCGGCAGTTTGACGAGCGCGCCCTCGATCTGAGGGAAGCTTTTGAGCCCAGGGACCTGCGTGCCGAGCGCACGCACCAGCGACTCGCCCAGGCCGACGACGGTCGCTTCGCCATCGGCGAAAGCAGCGAGTTCGCGCAGCACGGCCTGGGGGGTGGCGCCGATGCGCAATTGGCAACTGAGGTAGCGGGCCTGGGTGGGAATGGGCTGGAGGATGCCGGGTTGGGCAGGGAGTGGAACGGACATGGGTTGTTCTGGGAATGGGGCGATGGCGGCGCGCCGCGCGGGCGCAAGTCGCGCGGCAGAAAGGCAGGCGGGACTTTACCAGCGGCCCGTGGGCCGGGATCGGTCAGGCCGCGGCTTCCAGGCCGTTCTCGAAGTGCTCGCGCATGCGCTGCACCGTCAACGCGGCGTCGCGCTGCGTGAGCGCGGCCACGATGGCGCGGTGCTCGGCCAGCGACTCTTCGATGCGCCCGCTCTTGAGCAGCGAGTTGTGGCGGTTGAGCTTCATCACCTTGCGCAGGTCGGCCACCATCTGCTCGCGCCAGCGGTTGCGCGCGAGTTCGAGCACGCGCATGTGGAACTGCTCGTTGAGCGCGAAGAAGCGGTCGCGCTCGCCCACGGCGGCTTCCAGTTCCTGGTGCAAGGCCTGCAGGCTGGCCAGCTCCTCGTCGCTGGCGCGCGCGGCCACCACGCCGGCCGCGTCCGACTCCAGCAGGGCCAGCAGGTGGTAGACATCCGCAAGGTCTTTCTCGGACACTTCGGTGACGTAGGCGCCGCGCCGCACCTTCATCGTGACCAGGCCTTCGGCGGCCAGCACCTTGAGCGCTTCGCGCAGCGGGGTGCGGCTGATGCCGTATTCCTCGGCGAGCTTGAGCTCGTCGATCCAGCTGCCGGGCTCGAGCTCGCGGCGGAAGATGCGCTGGCGCAGCAGCTCGGCGACTTCTTCGTACAGGGCGCGGGGCGAAAGCGACAAAGCGGACATGGTCAGGGAGGGGTCAATCGGGGGTGTGGGACACAGGCCGGCATTGTAAGCCAATAGGAATATTTTGCATCAATAATTATGAATCATGTAGAATCCCGGCGGTCCTGATCCCGTCCAAACCGAGTTTTGCCATGAGCCAGAAACAGCCCGAATTCAACGCAGCCACCCTGGAAGCCTGGGCTCAGGCGGCCCGCAAATCCGCACCCGGTGGCGATGTCTCGGCGCTGGACTGGGTCACGCCCGACGGCATCCGCGTCAAGCCGCTGTACACCGCCGAAGACACGGCCGGGCTGCCGCACACCAACACCCTGCCAGGCTTCGAGCCCTTCATCCGTGGCCCGCAGGCCACCATGTACGCGGTGCGGCCGTGGACGATCCGCCAATACGCGGGCTTCTCCACCGCCGAAGAGAGCAACGCCTTCTACCGCAAGGCCCTGGCCGCGGGCGGGCAGGGCGTCTCGGTCGCGTTCGACCTAGCCACGCACCGGGGCTACGACAGCGACCACCCGCGCGTCACCGGCGACGTGGGCAAGGCCGGCGTGGCGATCGACAGCGTGGAGGACATGAAGATTCTGTTCGACCAGATCCCGCTGGACAAGGTGAGCGTGTCCATGACCATGAACGGCGCGGTGCTGCCCGTGCTGGCGGGTTATGTGGTGGCGGCGGAGGAGCAGGGGGTTGGGCAGGACCAGCTCAGCGGCACCATCCAGAACGACATCCTCAAGGAGTTCATGGTCCGCAACACCTACATCTTCCCGCCCGAGCCGTCGATGAAGATCATCGGCGACATCATCGAATACACGGCGCGGCACATGCCGAAGTTCAACTCGATCTCGATCTCGGGCTACCACATGCAGGAAGCCGGCGCCAACCAGGCGCTGGAGCTGGCCTTCACGCTGGCCGATGGCAAGGAGTATGTGAAGACCGCGATCGCCAAGGGCATGGACGTGGACGACTTCGCCGGGCGCCTGTCCTTCTTCTGGGCGATCGGCATGAACTTCTACCTGGAGATCGCCAAGATGCGCGCCGCCCGCCTGCTGTGGACGCGCATCATGAAGGGCTTCAACGCCAGGAACCCCAAGAGCCTGATGCTGCGCACGCACTGCCAGACCTCGGGCTGGTCGCTCACCGAACAGGACCCTTACAACAACGTGGTGCGCACCGCCATCGAGGCCATGGCCGCGGTGTTCGGCGGCACGCAGTCGCTGCACACCAACTCGTTCGACGAGGCCATCGCGCTGCCCACCGAGTTCAGCGCGCGCATCGCGCGCAACACGCAGCTCATCATCCAGGAAGAGACGCACATCACCAACGTGGTGGACCCCTGGGCCGGCAGCTACATGATGGAGAGCCTCACGCAGGAGATGGCCGACAAGGCCTGGGCCATCATCGAAGAAGTGGAGGCCATGGGCGGCATGACCAAGGCGGTGGACAGCGGCTGGGCCAAGCTCAAGATCGAAGCCGCCGCCGCCGAGAAGCAGGCGCGCATCGACTCGGGCAAGGACGTGATCGTCGGCGTCAACAAGTACAAGCTCAAGCAGGAAGACCCGATCGAGGCGCGCGACATCGACAACGTGGCGGTGCGCGACGGGCAGATCGCCCGCCTGAAACAGATCAAGGCCACGCGCGACGCGGCGAAGGTGCAGGCCGCGCTGGAGGCGCTGACCGCTGCGGCCGACAGCGGCGAGGGCAACCTGCTGGACCTGTCGATCCAGGCCATCCGCCTGCGCGCCACGGTGGGCGAGGTGAGCGATGCGCTGGAGAAGATTTACGGGCGCCACCGCGCCGATACGCAAAAGGTGACCGGTGTGTACGCAGCTGCCTACGATTCCGCCGAGGGCTGGGAAGCCCTCAAGACCGAGATCAACACCTTCGCCGAGGAGCAGGGCCGCCGGCCCCGCGTGATGATCAGCAAGCTCGGGCAGGACGGCCACGACCGGGGCGCCAAGGTGGTGGCCACGGCGTTCGCCGACCTCGGCTTCGACGTCGACATGGGTCCGCTGTTCCAGACGCCCGAAGAATGCGCGCGCCAGGCGATCGAGAACGACGTGCACGCGGTGGGCGTGTCCACCCTGGCCGCCGGCCACAAGGCCCTGGTGCCGGCCATCATCGCCGAGCTGAAGAAGCAGGGCGCGGACGACATCATCGTGTTCGTGGGCGGCGTGATCCCGCGCCAGGACTACGACTTCCTGTACGAGTCGGGCGTCAAGGGCATCTACGGCCCGGGCACGCCGATCCCGGCGAGCGCGAAAGACGTGCTGGAGCAGATCCGGAAGGCTTTGGGGTGACCCCTCAGGCATTGCTGGAAGGCATCGTGCGTGGCGCGCCTGCCACGCAGCGCCGCGCCATGGCCAAGGCCATCACGCTGCTGGAGTCCACCCGCGCGGACCACCGAGCCCAGGGCGACGAGCTGCTCACCGCCTTGCTGCCGCACACCGGGAACGCATTGCGCCTGGGCATCAGCGGCGTGCCGGGCGTGGGCAAGAGCACCTTCATCGAGGCGCTGGGCCTGTACCTGATCGGGAAGGGGCACCGCGTGGCGGTGCTGACCATCGACCCGTCCTCTTCCGTCTCGGGCGGCTCGATCCTGGGCGACAAGACGCGCATGGAAAAACTCTCGGTGCACGACCAGGCCTACATCCGGCCCAGCCCGAGCAGCGGCACGCTGGGCGGCGTGGCCGAAAAGACGCGCGAGGCCATGATGGTCTGCGAAGCGGCCGGCCACGACATCGTGATCGTCGAGACCGTGGGCGTGGGCCAGAGCGAGACCGCGGTGAGCGGCATGACGGACATGTTCGTGCTGATGCAGCTGCCCAACGCGGGCGACGACCTGCAGGCGATCAAGAAGGGCGTGATGGAGCTGGCCGACCTGGTGGTCATCAACAAGGCCGACCTGGACCCCGACGCCGCCACGCGCGCGCGCGCGCAGATCACCTCCTCGCTGCGCCTGCTCGGCCTGCATGGCCACCCCGAGCACGCGCACCACAACGACGGCCTCTGGCACCCGCAGGTGATCCAGCTCAGCGCGCTGCAAGGCCGGGGCGTGGACGCCTTCTGGGCCGAAGTCTCGCGTTTTCGCGCGCTGCAGACCGGCAACGGCCAGCTCGCCCAGCGCCGCCAGCAACAGGCCCGCGCCTGGATGTGGGAACGCATCGACGCCGGCCTCAAACAACGCTTCCGCGCGCACCCCCAGGTGCGCGCCGACCTCGACGAGACCACCCGCCGGGTGCTGGCGGGCGAACTGCCGCCGTCCACCGCGGCGCGCCAGCTGCTCGACCTCTTTGACTGACCGACCGTTTCCTCCGGAGAACCACCATGCAGGACATCCTTGAACAACTCGAACGCAAGCGCGCCGCGGCGCGGCTGGGCGGTGGCGAGAAGCGCATCGCCGCGCAGCACGCCAAGGGCAAGCTGAGCGCGCGCGAGCGGCTGGAGGTGCTGCTCGACGAGGGCACTTTCGAAGAGTGGGACATGTTCGTCGAGCACCGCTGCACTGACTTCGGCATGCAGGACAACAAGATCCCCGGCGACGGCGTGGTGACGGGCTACGGCATGATCAACGGCCGCCTGGTGTTCGTGTTCAGCCAGGACTTCACCGTCTTCGGCGGCGCGCTGTCCGAAGCGCACGCGGAGAAGATCTGCAAGGTGATGGACCAGGCGATGAAGGTCGGCGCGCCGGTGATCGGCCTGAACGACTCGGGCGGCGCGCGCATCCAGGAAGGCGTGGCCTCGCTCGGCGGTTATGCCGACGTGTTCCAGCGCAACGTGATGGCCTCGGGCGTGGTGCCGCAGATCAGCATGATCATGGGCCCCTCGGCCGGCGGCGCGGTGTACTCACCCGCCATGACCGACTTCATCTTCATGGTCAAGGACTCGAGCTACATGTTCGTCACCGGCCCCGAGGTGGTGAAGACGGTGACGCACGAAGAGGTGACCTCCGAGGAACTGGGCGGTGCCATCACGCACACCACCAAGAGCGGTGTGGCCGACCTGGCCTTCGAGAACGACGTGGAGGCGCTGCTGATGCTGCGCCGCCTCTACAACTACCTGCCGCTCAACAACCGCGAGAAGGCGCCGGTGCGCCCCAGCGGCGACCCGATCGACCGCATGGAACTGAGCCTGGACTCGCTGGTGCCCGAGAACCCGAACAAGCCGTACGACATGAAGGAGCTCATCGTCAAGACGGTGGACGACGGCGACTTCTTCGAGCTGCAGCCCGAGTACGCCAAGAACATCCTGATCGGCTTCGCCCGCATGGACGGCCAGACCGTGGGCATCGTGGCCAACCAGCCGCTGGTGCTGGCCGGCTGCCTGGACATCAAGAGCTCGATCAAGGCCGCGCGCTTCGTGCGCTTCTGCGATGCCTTCAACATCCCGGTGGTTACCTTCGTGGACGTGCCCGGCTTCATGCCCGGCACCTCGCAGGAGTACGGCGGCATCATCAAGCACGGCGCCAAGCTGCTCTACGCGTACGCCGAGTGCACAGTGCCCAAGATCACCGTGATCACGCGCAAGGCCTACGGCGGCGCCTACGACGTGATGAGCTCCAAGCACCTGCGCGGCGACGTGAATTTCGCCTGGCCCAACGCCGAGATCGCGGTGATGGGCGCCAAGGGCGCGGTGGAGATCATCTTCCGCGAAGAGAAGAAGGACCCGGTCAAGCTCGCGCAGCGCGAGGCCGAGTACAAGGCCCGCTTCGCCAACCCCTTCGTGGCGGGCGCGCGCGGCTTCATCGACGACGTCATCCTGCCGCACGAGACGCGCAAGCGCATCTGCCGCAGCCTGGTGATGCTGAAGGACAAGAAGCTCGAGAACCCGTGGCGCAAGCACGGCAACATTCCGCTGTGAACAGGCCCACCCCCGCGCCGCGCTTCGCGCGTCACCCCCTCAAGGGGGCAGCGCCAGCGGCCCGGCAAAGCCGGTTCCGCGGCACTTCTGGAATGTTGCTCCGGACATGAGTCGGTAAAGAACAGATTGGACAAATGATGTTTACCAAGATCCTGATTGCCAACCGCGGCGAGATCGCCTGCCGCGTGATCGCCACCGCGAAGAAGATGGGCATCGCCACGGTGGCGGTGTATTCCGAGGCCGACAAGGAGGCGCGCCACGTGCAGCTGGCCGACGAGGCCGTGCTGCTCGGCCCCGCGCCCTCGCGCGAGTCCTACCTGGTCGCGGACAAGATCATCGAGGCCGCCAAGCGCACCGGCGCCCAGGCCATCCACCCGGGCTATGGCTTCCTGTCGGAGAACGAGGCCTTCGCCAAGCGCGTGGAAGACGAGGGCATGGCCTTCATCGGTCCCAAGCACTTCAGCATCGCGGCCATGGGCGACAAGATCGCTTCGAAGAAGCTGGCCAACGCCGCCAAGGTCAACACCATCCCGGGCTGGAACGACGCGATCGAATCCGCCGACCGCGCGGTGGAGATCGCCCGCGACATCGGCTACCCCGTGATGATCAAGGCCAGCGCGGGCGGCGGCGGCAAGGGCCTGCGCGTGGCCTTCAACGACAAGGAAGCGCTGGAGGGGTTCACCAGTTGCCGCAACGAGGCGCGCAACAGCTTCGGCGACGACCGCATCTTCATCGAGAAGTTCGTGCAGGAGCCGCGCCACATCGAGATCCAGGTGCTGGGCGATTCGCACGGCAACGTGATCTACCTCAACGAGCGTGAATGCTCCATCCAGCGCCGCCACCAGAAGGTGATCGAAGAGGCGCCATCGCCCTTCATCTCGGAGGCCACGCGCAAGGCCATGGGCGAGCAGGCCGTGGCCCTGGCCAAGGCGGTGAAGTACCAGAGCGCGGGCACGGTGGAGTTCGTGGTCGGCAAGAACCAGGACTTCTACTTCCTGGAGATGAACACGCGCCTGCAGGTCGAGCACCCGGTGACGGAGTGCATCACCGGGCTGGACCTGGTGGAGCTGATGATCCGCGTGGCGGCCGGCGAGAAGCTGCCGCTGACGCAGGCCCAGGTGCAGCGCAACGGCTGGGCCATCGAATGCCGCATCAACGCCGAGGACCCGTTCCGCAACTTCCTGCCCAGCACCGGCCGTCTGGTGCGTTTCGCGCCGCCGGCGCAGACCATGTTCCAGGGCAACACCGCCGATCTGCTCGGCGTGCGCGTGGACACCGGTGTGCAGGACGGTGGCGAGATTCCGATGTTCTACGACTCGATGATCGCCAAGCTCATCGTGCACGGCAAGGACCGGCTGGACGCGATTGCCAAGATGCGCGAGGCGCTCAATGGCTTCGTGATCCGGGGCATCAGCAGCAACATTCCCTTCCAGGCCGCGCTGCTGGCGCACCCGAAATTCGTCGCGGGCGACTTCAACACCGGTTTCATCGCCGAGCACTATGGCCAGGGTTTCCGCGCCGAAGACGTGCCGCACAGCGACCCGGACTTCCTCGTCGCCCTGGCCGCCTTCGTGCGGCGCAAGTCGCGCGAGCGCGCGGCTGGCCTGTCGGGCCAGTTGCCCGGCTATGGCGTGAAGGTGGGCCACGACTACTCGGTGATCGTGCTCGACGCCCAGGGCGAACACGCCTACAAGTCCGTGCATGTGGACGAGGTGGTGGGCCAGCTCGGCTCGGCCGTGGTGACCGTGGACGGCAAGCGCTACGCGATGTCCAGCCCCTCGCGCCTGAACGACATCTGCGTGACCGGCACCTGCAACGGCCAGCCCTACACGGCGCAGATCGAGCGCGGCACGCCGCGCAACCCGCTGGCCCTGGTGGTGCAGCACAACGGCACGCGCATCGAGACCATGGTGGTGTCGCCGCGCATGGCCGAGCTGCACGCCCTCATGCCGTTCAAGGCGCCGGCCGACATGAGCAAATACGTGCTCTCGCCCATGCCGGGCCTGCTGGTCGAGGTGGCGGTGCAGCCGGGCCAGAAGGTGCAGGCCGGCGAGCGCGTGGCCGTGATCGAGGCCATGAAGATGGAAAACGTGCTGTTCGCCGCCGCCGACGGCGTGGTCTCCAAGGTGCTGGCGAAGATGGGCGAGTCGCTGGTGGTGGACCAGCCGATCGTCGAATTCGGTTGAGGCGCGGGTGGGCACCTTTGGATACGGACAGCGGGCCGTGAAATGCGCTAACCTGCAAAGCCACCCGGCTCTGAAGGATTCGCATGAAGCATGGTCTGGCTTTCGCCCTGGGATGTTTGCGCGATCCGCGCCGCATGGGTGCCATCGCACCGGCTTCCCGGGCACTGGCCCGGGCCATCGTGAGCGAGGTCTGGCGCAGCCAGCCTGGCGTGCTGATCGAGGTGGGCGCGGGCACCGGTGCCATCACGCGCGAGCTGGCCATGTCGTTCGCGGCGCTGGAGCGTTTCGTGGTGATCGAGCGCGACCCCGACTTCGCCCGCCTGCTGCGCCACGCCTTCCCGCTGGCCGAGGTGCTCAACCACTGTGCCTCCGACGTGAACCAGCTCACGATCGAGGCGCGCTCGCCCGTCACGCTGGTGTCGTCCCTGCCGCTGCTGTCCATGCCGCGTGACGAAGCCCGCGAGTGCGTGAACGCCATGCTGAGCTTGATCGGCCGCCAGCCGGGCTCGCGCCTGATCCAGTACACCTACGCGGCGCCGCACCTGCGGCCCTTCAACGGCATTCCCCCGGGCTGGCACTGGCGGCGCTCGGCCTCGGTCTGGGCCAACCTGCCACCGGCCACGGTCTGGGCGCTGGAGCGCGCGCCCGTTTCCCTCAACGGAGTTCATTGAGACATGCCTTCCTCCTCACGTCCTTTCAAGGTGCTGGGCATCCAGCAGATCGCCATCGGCGGGCCCGACAAGCAGCGCCTGCAGAAGCTCTGGGTCGACATGCTGGGCCTGGAGGTCACGGGCACCTTCCGCAGCGAACGCGAGAACGTGGACGAGGACATCTGCGCCATCGGCGCCGGCCCGTTCAAGGTCGAGGTCGACCTGATGCAGCCGCTGGACCCCGAGAAGAAGCCGGCGGTGCACACCACGCCGCTCAACCACATCGGCCTGTGGATCGACGACCTGCCCACCGCCGTGCAGTGGCTCGGCGCCCAGGGCGTGCGCTTTGCGCCGGGCGGCATCCGCCAGGGCGCGGCGGGCTTCGACATCACCTTCCTGCACCCCAAGGCGAATGAGGAATTCCCCATCGCGGGCGAGGGCGTGCTGATCGAACTGGTGCAGGCGCCCCCCGAAGTGGTGGACGCTTTCGCGCGCCTGGCCGCCCAGCCGGCCTGATTCCCGGGACGAGCGGCCGAGCGCCCGGAGCAGGGCGGCTTTTCGGGCGCTGTTCGGCGCACCGCGGCCCGGGCCGCGAACTTAATCTTGTGACCTGTGAAGGCTGTGCCAAGGGTGGCGCGGCCCACCCCTTGTCGCAGGAGTTCCGCATGAACCCGTCACCCGGCCAAGATTCGAACGACCTCGCCAGCGCGTCCAGCTGGCTGGGGCGGGGCATGGCGCCCGCCTGGCCCGCCGAACTGCTGGAGCACTTCTGCCTGCGCATGTCGTCCCAGGGCATGTGCGTGAGCCGGGCGCTGATGATCTGCGACCGCCGCTACGCGCTGGAACAACTTGCGCATGCCCACAACATGGCCGACGACACGCTGCGGATGATGGCCGTGCAGCTGTTCCGGCATTTCGAAGCCCGCCAGTCCGGCATCGCCGGTCTGCACTGAGCCCACGGGGTTTCCCCGGCTCAAGGCGGATGGCGCGGCACCGATAAGAACCCATTCACACCGAGGAGCGGTACACCCATGTCCGGATTCCATCCGCTGTTGCCCGGCATCGCCCTGATGCGCCGGTTCCGCCTGCGCGGCAAGCTTCTGCTGCTCGCGGCCTCGTCGGTCCTGCCCCTGCTGCTCGCCTGGGGCCTGCAAGGCCCTGACGGGCTGCACGGCGGCGCCCTGATGGTCGCGATCGCAGGCCTGGCCCTGCTGGCCTACCTCATGGTCTCGTTCTACGTCAGCTTCACCGCGGACTTCCAGCAGGTGCTCGGCGCCATGGGGCAGACGGTGTCGGGCAACCTGCGCTCCACCATTCGCGTGCAGGGCAGCGACGAACTGGCCGAGCTGGCGCGCCTGCTGGACCGCACGATCGGCAACCTCTCGGCCATGGTGGCCGAGGTGCGCAGCAATTCCGCGCTCGTCGCCCACGCCGGCAAGAGCCTGGCGATGGGCAACCGCGACCTCGCCGACCGCACGGAGCAGCAGGCCGCGAACCTGGAGCAGACGGCGGCCAGCGTGCACGAGCTCTCGGGCACGGTGCAGCAGAACGCCCGCACCGCGGGCGAGTCCGACCAGCAGGCCGCGCAGGTGCGCGACGTGGCCGAGTCGGGTGCGAAGTACATGGGCCATGCGGTCGAGTCGGTCGAAGGCATCCAGAAGAGCGCGCAGCAGATGAACGAGATCATCGGCGTGATCGACAGCATCGCGTTCCAGACCAATATCCTCGCGCTGAACGCGGCGGTGGAAGCCGCTCGGGCCGGTGAACAGGGCCGGGGTTTCGCGGTGGTGGCCGCCGAGGTGCGCACGCTGGCCCAGCGCTCGTCCGCCTCGGCCAAGGAAATCCGCGAGCTGATCGAAGCCTCGCGCAGCCAGGTGGAGGCGGGCGTGGCCCAGATCCGCACGGCCGGCAACAGCATCGGTCAGATCGTCACCGGCGTGCGCGGCGTGGCGGCCAACATGTCGCTGATCTCCGCGTCGAGCGCGGAGCAGAGCACCGGCCTGAGCGAGATCTCGGCGGCCGTGACCCAGCTCGATCAGATCACCCAGCACAACGCCCAGATGGTGGAACGCGCGGTGCAGCAGGCCAACCAGCTGGAGCAGCGCGCGGCCCACCTGTCGAAAGCGGTGTCCTCCTTCATGCTGCAGCAAGGCACGGCCGATGAAGCCATGCAATTGGTGAGCCGTGCCTTGGCTCAGCGCAAACAAGGCGGGCGCGAGGCGTTTTCGCGCTCGATCACCGAGCCCTCCAGTGGCTTCCACGACCGCGACATGTACGTGTTCGCGCTCGACAGCGCGGGCGTCTACCGCGCCTTCGGCGGCAAGCCGGAGAAGGTGGGCAGCCGGGTGCAGGACATCGCGGGTGTCGACGGGCAGGCCTTGCTCAACGCCATCGTCGCGCAGGGCGAGGCGGGTGAGGGCTGGGTGGAGTACGACATCGCCAACCCGGTCACCGGCGCCATCCAGGCCAAGATGTCCTACGTGATGAAGATCGACGATCTCTACGTGGGCTGCGGTGTCTACAAGACCGTGGCCGCGCGCCAGGGCGCCTGAAGGGGCGGGTCAGCCGCCGGTCTGCCCGCGCCTGGCTCGGGAACGGGCCAGCGCGGCTTCGATCACGGCGCGCTTCTTGTCCAGCACGGCCTCGTCGCTGATCTTCGAGTGCGCGGCCAGATCGGCCAGTTTCTCGCGCGCCTTCGTTTCCAGCCGCACTTCGTGTTCCCGCTTCTCGCGCGCCAGGCGCTGTTGCCGCAGGCTGTAGCGCTCGCGCCCCTGCGCGGCCTGTTCGGACGACCAGGCCTGCCAGCCGGTGCGTTCACCGCTCACGATTTCCAACGAGATGCAGTCCACCGGGCAGACCGGCAGGCACAGCTCGCAGCCGGTGCAATAGGGCTCCACCACGGTGTGCATGCGCTTGTGGATGCCGAGGATGGCGTCGGTGGGGCAGGCCTGGATGCACAGCGTGCAGCCGATGCACCAGGCCTCGTCGATCACCGCCACGGTGACCGGGCCTTCGATGCCGAAGCGGTGGTCCAGCGCCTGCACGGGCTGGCCGGTGAGGGCGGAGAGCCGCTCGATGCCTTCGACCCCGCCGGGGGGACACTGGTTGATGCCCGCTTCGCCGTCCGCGATGGCCTGCGCATAGCTCGCGCAGTCGGGGTAACCGCAACGCGTGCACTGGGTCTGCGGCAGGGCGGCGTCGATGCGCCGGGCGAGGTCGTTCATGCCCGCGAATATACCGGCGCCGCCAGGGCGCCGTGGGCTTCGCCGCTCAGGCCTTGGCGGCTTTGCGGCTGGCCGTCTTGCGGGCCGCTGCCGGTGCCTTGGCGGCCGGTTTGCGCGCCACGGCCTTGGGGGCCGCTTTCACGGCCGGTTTCGCTGCGGCAGGCGCGGCATCCGCGGCGGGCTGGTGCGCGCGGATGAAGGTCTTGACCACCGGGTGCACCATGTCGCGCCAGCGCCGGCCGCTGAAAATGCCGTAGTGGCCAGCGCCCTGCGCCTCGTAGTGCATCTGGTGCGTCTTCGAGATGCCGGTGCACAGGTCGTGCGCGGCGGCCGTCTGCCCGGAGCCGGAAATGTCGTCGAGTTCGCCTTCCACCGTGAGCAGGGCGGTGCGCTTGATGTCCTGCGGACGCACGCGCTCCAGCTCACCCTGTTCGTTCTTCACGTCCCAGGTGCCGTTGACCAGCTTGAATTCCTGGAACACCGTCTCGATCGTTTCGAGGTAGTAGTCGGCGTCCATGTCGAGCACGGCGTTGTACTCGTCGTAGAACTTGCGGTGGCTCTCGGCGCTGGAGTTGTCGCCCTTGATCAGGTCCTTGAAGTAGTCGTAGTGGCTCGACGCGTGGCGGTCGGGGTTCATGGCCACGAAACCGGTGTGCTGCAGGAAGCCCGGGTACACGCGGCGGCCGGCGCCGGGGAAGTTGTCGGGCACGCGGTAGATCACGTTGTTCTCGAACCACTCGTAGCTGCGCTGGGTGGCCAGGTTGTTCACCGCCGTGGGCGACTTGCGCGCGTCGATGGGGCCGCCCATCATGGTCATGGACAGCGGCGTGGTCTCGCCCCGGCTGGCCATCAGCGAGACCGCCGCGAGCACCGGCACGGTGGGCTGGCAGACGCTCATCACGTGGCAGTTGCCGTAGCCTTGCTGCAGGTAACGGATGAACTCCTGGATGTAGTTCACGTAGTCGTCCAGATGGAACTCGCCATCGGCCATCGGCACGAGGCGGGCATTCTTCCAGTCGGTGATGTAGACCTTGTGGTCCTTGAGCATGGTGCGCACGGTGTCGCGCAGCAGCGTGGCGTAGTGGCCCGAGAGCGGGGCGACGATGAGCACGACCGGCTGGCCCTTGAGCTTGGCCAGCGTCTCGGTGTCGTCGGAGAAACGCTTGAAGCGGCGCAGCTCGCAGAACGGCTTGTCGATCTCGATGCGCTCGTGGATCGCGATGTCCACACCGTCCACATCCACCGTGTGGATGCCGAACACCGGCTTCTCGTAGTCCTTGCCCAGCCGGTGCATCAGGTCGTAACCGGCGGAGATGCGCTGGGCACCCGGCAGTTGGGCCAGCGGCAGCATGGGGTTGGTGAAGAGCTTGGACGCGACCTCGGCCAGGTCAGCGAACGGCTCCATGATCGAGCGCTGGGTTTCGTAAATCTGGTACAGCATGGGCGTCGAATCTGGTTATGTTGCAGTGCAATATAGCAGCATGTGCAAGTCCCTATAAGGGTGAAAACACTATACCCCCGGGTGTTGTTGTCACCTTCGTGAAAGAATCCTGCCGGAACTTCGTGCGCGGCGGCGGGCTCCATGGCTTTTCCGCCGATCGCCACCCCCCATGCAACGTCGCCCCCTATTGATCGCCGGCGGGGCCCTCGCGGCCACCGCCCTCGGAACCTACATGAGCGCTTCGGCCTCCGTCCCTTCACCCACGTCCGCCGCCGCCGGTCTGGCCGACCTGGCCGCCGCGCTGCCTGCGACCGAGCGCCTGCCGGTGCTGTTCCTGGGGCATGGCAGCCCCATGAATGCGATCGAGGACAACGCCTGGCGCCGCAGCTGGCAGGCCCTGGGCCAGGAACTGCGCGCGCGGGGCACGCAGCCCAGCCTGATCCTGTGCGTTTCGGCGCATTGGCTGACCCCGGGCTGGCAGCTCACGGCCATGAGCCAGCCCCCCACCATCCACGACTTCGGCGGCTTTCCGCAGGCCCTGTTCGACCAGCAGTACCCCGCGCCGGGCTCGCCAGCCATGGCCCGTGCCATCAGTGGGGTGGTTAGGCAGCCCGACTCCGGCCGCGCGCTGGACCTGGACGAGCGCGAGTGGGGCCTGGACCACGGCACCTGGTCGGTGCTCAAGCCCATGTTCCCGGCCGCGGAGATCCCGGTCATCCAGCTCAGCATGGACTACCGCCGGCCCGCGGCCGAGCATTTCGCTGTCGGCCGCCAGCTCGCCCAGTTGCGCGAGCGCGGTGTGCTGATCGTGGGCAGCGGCAACATCGTGCACAACCTGCGCACCATGCGCCGGGACGCGGCCGACAACCAGGCCTACGAATGGGCGATCGAGTTCGACCGCATCACCGCCGAGCATCTCGCGCAGGGGCGGCTGGAAGCGCTCAACGACTTCCAGCAGCTGGGCGCCGTGGCGCAGATGGCGCACCCCAGCTGGGAGCACTACCTGCCGCTGCTGTACACGGCGGGTGCGGTCACCGACAAGGAGGAGCCGCGCTTCTTCAACGACGGCTTCCAGGGTGCCTCCATCTCCATGCGCTCGGTCATCTGGAGCTGAACCCGGGGACGCCCCATGAAAAAAGCCGCTCATCGAGCGGCTTTTTTGCGTCAGACCCGACTCAGACCACCTTGGCGATGGCCTGGCAGACGTAGTCGATGTTCTTGCTGTTGAGCGCGGCCACGCACATGCGGCCGGTGTCGGTGCCATAGACGCCGAACTCGCTGCGCAGGCGCACCATCTGGTCCTTGTTCAGGCCGGAGTAGCTGAACATGCCGATCTGGCTGGTGATGAAGCCCATGTCCTGCTTCACGCCGGCGGCCTTGAGGCCGTCCACCAGCTTCTGGCGCATGGCCTTGATGCGCACGCGCATCTCGCCGAGTTCCTTTTCCCACAGGGCGCGCAGCTCCGGGTTGTTCAGGACGGCGGCCACCACCGCGCCGCCGTGGATGGGCGGGTTGGAGTAGTTGGTGCGGATCACGATCTTGAGCTGCGACAGCACGCGCGAGGCTTCCTCGGCGTTTTCGCACAGCACCGACAGGGCCCCCACGCGCTCGCCGTACAGGCTGAAGCTCTTGGAGAACGAGGTCGAGACGAAGAAGGTCAGGCCGGCGGCGACAAACTTGCCGATGACCGCGCCGTCTTCGGCAATGCCGTGGCCAAAGCCCTGGTAGGCCATGTCCAGGAAAGGCGTGAGGCCGCGGGCCTTGACGGCGGCGATCACCTGGTCCCATTGGGCCGGGGTGATGTCGTAGCCGGTCGGGTTGTGGCAGCAGGCGTGCAGCACGGCGATGGTGCCGGGCTGCGCGGCGTTCAGGCTGGCCAGCATGCCGTCGAAGTTGACGCCGCGCTTGTCGGCGTCGTAGTAGGCGTAGCTGTCGACCGTGAAGCCCGCGTTGGTGAAGAGGGCGCGGTGGTTTTCCCAGCTCGGGTCGCTGATCAGGACCTTGGCGTTCGGATTGAGGCGCTTGAGGAAGTCAGCGCCGATCTTGAGGCCGCCGGTGCCGCCGATGGCTTGCACCGTGGCCACGCGGCCGGACTTCACCGGCTCCGAATCGCTGCCGAACACCAGGCTCTTGACGGCGGCGTCGTAGGCCGCGATGCCGTCGATGGGCAGGTAGCCGCGCGCGGCAGGCTTGTCCATCATGGTCTTCTCGGCCGCCTGCACGCATTGCAGCAGGGGCAGCTTGCCGTTGTCGTCGAAGTAGACACCGACGCCGAGGTTGACTTTGTTGGGGTTGGTGTCGGCGGCAAACTGTTCGTTCAGACCCAGAATCGGGTCGCGCGGCGCCATTTCGACGGCGGAGAAGAGGGACATGCTGGGTTTCCTGGGTTGAGGTCGGGAGCAACCGGCATTTTAGCGGCCGGGCGTGTTGCGTTCCTGATGCCAAATGGTGTGCCCGTTGTGGCCTTCGCATGCATGTTTTCGCCACAAGCGTGCGCTTCCTCATGACAGAGGAGGGTTTGGGTATTCGTTACCGTTTACAAGCGTTCCATTGCCGCATGTCTGCGGTATATTCAAAAGGGCGTTAACTTTTATTAACATTTCACCGTTCCATGGAGGAAATGGGTCATGCGAAAACATACTTCCGGTCTCGTTCGTGTTCTCGCCATTGGCGCCGCTGCAACCGCGTTGTTGGTGGGTGTCAGTGGCTGCGCGAGCAACAGCAACCTGCCGGCCGCGCCGGTGGTGGCCAGCACCGCCAACTACAACTACCTGGTGGGACCGGGCGACACGCTGAACATCACCGTGTGGCGCAACCCCGAGCTTTCGCTGACGGTGCCCGTGCGCCCCGATGGCAAGGTGTCCGCGCCGCTGGTCGACGAACTCGTCGCGCAGGGCAAGACGTCCTCCGAAATCGCCCGCGACGTCGAGAAGGCGCTGGGCAAGTTCGTGCGCGATCCCGTCGTGACGGTGATCGTCACCAACTTCGTCGGCCCCTACAGCGAGCAGATCCGTGTGGTGGGTGAAGCCACCAAGCCGCAGTTCCTGCCCTACAAGCAGAAGATGACGGTCATGGACGTGATGATCGCGGTGGGCGGGCTGACCGACTTCGCCGACGGCAACAAGGCCACCATCGTGCGCGCCGCTGAGAGCAACAAGCGCTACAGCGTGCGGCTGCAGGACCTGGTCAAGCGCGGCGACATTTCCGCCAACGTGGAAATGCTGCCCGGCGACATTCTCATCATCCCGCAGGGCTGGTTCTAAGGCCGCCGTCCGGTCGGCCTCGGGGTTGGTCGGGCGACCAGCCAGTCCCTCGCTGTTCTGCTGTCACACACAGATTTCTGCATGCACGATCTCCTGAACCAAATCTCCACCACCCTGCGGGGCATGTGGAAATACCGCCGACTCGGGGTGCTGATCGCCTGGATCGTGGCCGCCGTGGGCGCCGCCGGCGTGTTGATGATCCCCGATCGCTACGAGGCGACGTCGCGGGTGTACGTCGACACCCAGTCGATCCTGCGCCCGCTCATGACCGGTCTGGCGATCCAGCCCGATGTGGAGCAGCAGGTCGCCATGCTCAGCCGCACGCTGATCAACCGGCCGACGGTGGAAAAGCTCATGCAGATGGCCCAGCTGGAAACCGCGGGCCAGACCAAGGCGCAGCGCGATGCCCTGGTGGACAACCTGTTCAAGTCGCTCGCCATCCGCTCGACGGGGCGCGACAACCTCTACACCCTGTCGTACCGCGACGAGAACCCGGAGCGTTCGCTGCAGGTGGTCAAGTCGCTGCTGACGATCTTTGTCGAGTCGGGCAAGGGCGCCGCCGGCACCGATTCCGACAACGCCCGCAAGTTCATCGAAGAGCAGATCAAGAACTACGAGAACAAGCTGTCCGAAGCCGAGTCCCGCCTGAAGGATTTCCGCCTGCGCAACCTGGACATGCAAGGGCAGGGTGGTCTCGATGTGGCCGGCCGCATGGCCGAGATGCTGAGCACGCTCAGCCAGGCCCGCCTGGAGCTGCGCGAAGCCGAGAGCGCCCGCGAGGCCGCGCGCAAGCAGCTGGAGCAGGCGCGCAGCATGGCGCGGACCGCGCCCGACACCTCGTCGCTGAACTTGGCCACGCCCGACCTGGATTCCCGCATCGATGCGCTCAAGCGCAGCCTGGACGCCCTGCTGCAACGCTTCACGGACCAGCACCCGGACGTGCTCAACACGCGCCGCCTGATCAAGGAACTGGAAGACCAGAAGCGCCGCGAGATCGCTGAAATGCGCCGCGCCGCCGCGGCCTCGCCCGCCTCGCCGGTGGTGGAGAACAACCCGGCCATCGTGGAAATCACGCGCACGCTGGCCTCGGCCGAAGTGCAGGTGGCGTCCTTGCGCGCCCGCGTCGGCGAATACGAAGGCCGCTCGGCCCGCCTGCGCGAGCAGCTCAAGGTGGCGCCGCAGATGGAAGCCGAGCTGGCCCAGCTCAACCGCGACTACGAAATCCACCGCAAGAACTACCAGGACCTGGTGTCGCGCCGCGAGACGGTGTTGATGAGCGGCGAGCTGGAAAGCACCTCCAACCTGGCCGACTTCCGCGTGGTCGAACCGCCGCAGGTCTCGCGCCGCCCGGTGGCCCCCAACCGCGCACTGCTGTTGCCCGTGGCCCTGCTGGCCGCGCTGGCCGCGGGTGTTGGCGTGACCTTCCTGGTCAGTCAGCTGCGCCCGGTGTTCTTCGATGCCTCGGCCTTGCGTGGTGCCACCGAGCTGCCCCTGCTGGGCGTGGTGACCCTGGTCAAGAACGACGCCATGCGCCGGCGCGAATCCCGAAGCCTGCGGCGTTTCCTGCTGGCCATCATGGCCTTGGTCGTGTTGTTCCTCATCGGTATGGTGACCTTGTCGTACCGATCGAGCCTTTGAAGGTGATCTGAAAACATGTCCAGCTTGATTGAAAAAGCAGCCCAACGGCTTGAGCAACTGCGACAGGCCGGCGCCGACATGCCGGCGGTGCCCGATGCCGCCGCGGCGCCCACCAGCGCACCCGAAACCACGGCGCCTGTGGCCGCTGCCGCCAAGCCTGCGCCCGTGATGAAAGAGGCCGCCAAGACCGTCTCCAAGAGCGTGCGCCTCGATCTGGCCGGGCTCACCGAGGCGGGCTTCGTCACGCCGAACGCGCCGCGCGCCGCCATCGCCGACCAGTACCGTGTCATCAAACGCCCCCTGATCGCCAATGCCACCGGCAAGGGGGCCTCGGTCGTGCAGCATGGCAACCGCATCATGGTGACCAGCGCCATGCCCGGCGAAGGCAAGAGCTTCACCGCCATCAACCTGGCGATGAGCATCGCCATGGAGCTGGACTACACGGTCCTGCTGGTCGATGCCGACGTGTCCCGCCCTTCGATCATGAAAACGCTGGGCCTGCCGCCCGGCCCCGGCCTGCTGGACCTGCTGACGAACAAGCAGATGGAGATGTCGGACACGCTGCTGCGCACCAACATCGACAAGCTCAGCCTGCTGCCCAGCGGCACGCCGCATCCGCGCGCCACGGAGCTGCTGGCCAGCGACGCGATGACCGATCTGATTGAAGAGATGGGCCACCGTTACCCCGACCGCATCATCATCTTTGATTCGCCACCCCTGCTGCTGACCACCGAATCCCGCGTGCTGGCCACGCACATGGGCCAGATCGTGGTGGTGGTGCAGGCCGAGAAGACCCTGCAGTCCCAGGTCCGGCACGCGCTGACGACGATCGAGTCGTGCCCGATCAAGCTCATGGTGCTCAACCAGGTGCATGGTGGCGATCAGGATGCCTATGGGTACGGCTACGGCTACGGGCACGGGGCGTCGAGCGACGCCCAGGTCTCAGAGACCACGCCGGCTTGAATCGGTTCACGGAGGTTTCCCAGTGACACATCGATCATCCCGCCGGCCCACATCGTTCCCGGTGGCCACGCTGGTGCAGGCCTTGTCGGGCCTGCTCGTGCTGTCGCTGCATGCCCAGGTGAGGGCGCAGGAGGTCGGTCCCGCAGGGGATCTGGTGGAGGTGGAGACGCCGGTGGCCCCGCCCCCTGCCATCTGGGTGACGCCCCGCATCTCCGTGAGCCAGGGCTTTTCCAACAACGGCGATCTCTCCACGCAGAACCGCCAGAGCGAGCAGATCACCGAAATCAGCCCGGGCATTGGCGTGGTGGTCAACAAGCCGCGCCTCAAGGGCTTCTTCGACTACTCGCTGCGCGGCATCTACGACGCGCGCAACACGGTGCAGGACAACATCCAGCAGTCCCTGAACACCAATGGCACCTTCGAGGCCTGGGACAACCGCGCCTTCATCGATTTCTCCGGGATCATCGGCCAGCAGGCCATCTCGGCATTCGAGTCGCCGAGCATCGACGCCCTGGGCAACGACAACCTGTCGGAGACCTCGAGTTTCCGGTTCTCGCCTTACCTGCGCGGCAGCCTGATGGGTTCGGTGGACTACGAGCTGCGCTACGCCTACCAGACCACCCGCACCGACACGCGGCTGCGTTCCGACATCAGCTCCGAAGAGGGCCTGGCGCGGCTGTCGCGGCAGGTGACCGGGCAATCGCTGGGCTGGACGCTCGAAGCGGGTCGCACGCAGCTCGACTACAGCTTCGGACAGCGGCAGACCCTGGACGCGGTGAATGGCCGCCTGTTCTACGCGCTGAACCCGACGCTGACCCTGTCGGCGCTGGTCGGCGTGGAGTCCAACGACCTGCTGACCCCCGACATGAAGTCGTACCGCTCCACCGGGCTGGGTGTCGAATGGCGGCCCTCCGATCGCACGCGCGTCTTCGCCGAGCGGTCCAACCGCTATTTCGGCAACGGCCACAACGTCGAGGTCGAGTACCGCAGCCGGCGCGCGATCTGGCGCTATGTGGACACCCGCGACGTGGTCACCAGCCAGCTGGATGCCGCGGGCGCGTCCCAGGGTTCGCTCTATGGCCTGATCGACGCGCTGTCCAACGAGTCCGACCCGGTGCGGCGGGCGCAGCAGGTGAATGCCGAGTTGCAGCGCCTGGGCCTGCCGGCCGATTTCCAGCTCAACCCGGGCTTCCTCACCTCGTCGGCGTCGGTGCAACGCCTGCAGGAGCTTTCGCTGGGCCTGTTCGGTCCCCGCGATGCCTTTGTGGTGGCCGTGGCCCGCAACACGGGGCGCCGCCTCAATCCGGTGATCACGCTCAGCGACGACTTCAACATCGCCTCCGACATTGTCGAGAAGGCCTGGCGGGTCACCTACGCCCACCGCCTGACGCGGCTGACCTCGGCCAACGTGTCCTTCACGCGGCAGACGAACGAAGGCATCAACACCTCGTTCAGCAACACCCTCAAGACCTTGACGTTCGGCGTCAGCACGCGCCTGGCCGCTCGCACCAGCGGCAGCGTGCAGCTCCGGCGTTCGCTCTACAGCGGCACCTTCCCCTACAAGGAAACCGCCATCCTGGGCGTGGTCACCCACCGGTTCTGATACATGTACGAAGCCTATTACGGGTTGACCAGCAAACCCTTCCAACTCAACCCCGACCCGCGTTTCTATTACAGCAGCAAGCCGCACCGGCGCGCGCGCTCGTACCTGGTGTACGGCGTCATGCGCGGCGAGGGCTTCATCGTCATCACCGGTGAGGTGGGCGCCGGCAAGACCACCATCGTGCGCGACCTGCTCGACAGCCTGGAAAACGGCTCGGTGGTGGCGGCCCATCTTGTGAGCACCCAGCTGGGCGCCGAAGACGCGCTGAAACTGGTCTGCGCGGCCTTCGGCGTGCCCGTGCGCGGCACCGGCAAGGCCGACATGCTGATGGCGCTGGAAGCCTTCTTCATCACCCAGACGACCCAGGGCAAGCGCTGCCTGCTGATCGTGGACGAAGCGCAGAACCTGCAACCGCTGGCGGTGGAAGAGCTGCGCATGCTGTCGAACTTCCAGTTCGGCGAACAGGCCCTGCTGCAGACCTTCCTGGTCGGGCAGCCCGAGTTCCGCACCATCCTGCAGGGCCCGGGCATGCTGCAACTGCGCCAGCGCGTCACCGCGCGCTGCCACCTCGGCCCGCTGGACGAGGAGGACACCCGCGCCTACATCGAGCACCGGCTCAAGTGCGCCGGCGCGGTGGACAAGCCGGTCTTCGAGCCGGCGGTGTTCGCCGGCATCTTCCAGCACAGCGGCGGCATTCCGCGCCGCATCAACACCCTGTGCGACCGCCTGCTGCTGCAGGGCTACCTGTCCGAATCGCCGACCCTGACGCTGGATGCGCTCAACGAGGTGGTCGCGGAGATGCACGCCGAGAGCGCGGTGCCCGCGCCGGACCACCAGGGCAGCGACGACCGCTGGGCCCACCTGCCCAAGGCGGGCGAGGGCGCCGAGGCCCGCCCTTCGCTGGTCGATGGCATCGGCCCCGAAGACCTCGACCTGGACCCGGGCGTGGTGGACGGCATCGGCGAAGAGCTCACCCGCGTGACGGCCGAGCAGCTCAGCACCCGCCTGCTGCGCATGGAGCGCAGCGTGCTGCGCCAGGAGCGGGTGAGCCTGGAGATCCTCGGTGCCTTGAGGAAGATCGTCGCGGCCACCCGCAAGTCGCGCAACAACGGCAGCAACTGATCCCAAGGGGGTTCCCATGCCATCCAACGCACCCATCGAAAACGCGCTGACCATCGACGTCGAAGACTACTTCCAGGTCTCGGCCATGGCGCCCTACATCGACCGCGCCGATTGGGACCGCTGCGAGTGCCGGGTCGAACACAACATCGACCGCATCCTGCAGCTGCTCGCGGCGAAGAACACCCACGCCACCTTCTTCACCCTGGGCTGGATCGCCGAGCGCTACCCCGACATGGTGCGCCGCATCGTGCGCGAAGGCCATGAACTCGCCAGCCATGGTTATGGGCACCAGCGGGTGAGCGACCTCACCGAGGCCGAGTTCTTCGACGACATCACGCGCTCCAAGGGCCTGTTGGAAGACCTGGGCGGCCAGGCGGTCTGGGGCTATCGGGCGCCGAGCTTCTCCATCGGTGCGAAGAACCTGTGGGCGCTCGACACCCTGCAGCGCGCGGGCTACCGCTACAGCTCCAGCATCTACCCGGTCAAGCACGACCACTACGGCATGCCCGATGCGCCGCGCTTCGCCTACGAGACCTCGGGCGGCATGATGGAAGTGCCGCCGACCACGCTGCGCATGTTCAACCGCAACCTGCCGTCCAGCGGCGGCGGTTATTTCCGCCTCATGCCCTATGCGCTCTCGCGCTGGATGCTGCAGCAGGTGAACAAGCAGGACGAGCAATCCGCCATCTTCTACTTCCACCCCTGGGAGATCGACCCCGGGCAACCGCGCGTGGCCGGCATCGACCTCAAGACCCGCTTTCGCCACTACGTCAACATTGGCCGCACGGAACAGCGCCTCGCGCGCCTGCTGGACGATTTCCAATGGGACCGCATGGACAACATCTTCATCGGCAGCCGCGTGAAGAAAGAGGTGTCCGTTGTCTGAGCCTGCTCTTCTTCGCATCCACCGCCTCGACAGCGCCCAAGCCGACCAGATCGCCCGCTGGGACGCCTTCGTCCTGGCGCAGCCGCAGGCCACGTTCTTCCACCGCGCGGGCTGGCAGACGGTCATCCGCGACGTCTTCCGCCACGACACCTACTTTCTCTACGCCGAGTCCGGCGGCGAGATCCAGGGCGTGCTGCCGCTGGCCCATGTCAACAGCCGCCTGTTCGGCAACGCGCTGACCGGCCTGCCGTTCGCGGTGTACGGCGGCGCGGCCGCCGCGACCCCCGAGGCCGCCACGGCGCTCGAAGCCGAGGCCCAGCGCCTGGCCGTCGAGCTCGGCACCGACCACCTGGAGCTGCGCCACATCGAGCGCCGCCACACCGACTGGCCGGTGCAGGAGCTCTACGTCACCTTCCGCAAGGCCATCCTGCCCAAGGAAGAGGACAACATGCTGGCCATCCCGCGCAAGCAGCGCGCGATGGTGCGCAAGGGCATCAAGAACGGCCTGACCTCGCACATCGACCCGACCGTCGACCGCTTCTTCGCCCTGTACGCCGACAACGTGCACCGCCACGGCACGCCGGCCATGCCCAAGCGCTACTTCCAGACCCTGCTCAAGACCTTCGGTGCCGACGCCGAGGTGCTGACCGTGTGTTCGGCCGAAGGCACGCCGCTGTCCAGCGTGCTCAGCTTCTACTTCCGCGACGAGGTGCTGCCGTACTACGCGGGCGACGACGAGGCCGCCCGCGACCTCGCTGCCAACGACTTCAAGTACTGGGAACTCATGCGCCTGGCCTGCGCGCGCGGACTCAAGGTGTTCGACTACGGGCGCAGCAAGGAGGGCACCGGCCCCTACGCGTTCAAGAAGAACTGGGGCTTCGAGCCCACGCCGCTGAACTACGAGTACCGCCTGTACAAGCGCGAGGGCATTCCGCAGAACAACCCGGCCAACGCCAAGTACAAGCTGCTGATCGCGACCTGGCGGCGCCTGCCCATTGGCGTGGCCAATTGGCTGGGCCCGTTCATCGTGCGCAATCTGGGCTGAGCGACGCCTCCTTGACGCACCATGGCCAACCTGCTGTACCTCGTTCACCGCCTTCCGTATCCGCCCAACAAGGGCGACAAGGTGCGCTCGTACCACCTGTTGCGCCACCTGCTGCAGAAACACCGCGTGTTCCTGGGCACCTTCATCGACGACCCTGACGACGAGCAGCACCTGCCCACGCTGAAGGCCCTGTGTCCGGACCTGCACGTCGAGCGCATCGCGCCGCGCCGGGCCAAGCTGATGAGCGCCACCGGCCTGCTGCGCGGCGAGGCGCTGACGCTGGCCTACTACCGCAACGCCGGCATGCGGCGCTGGGTCGAGCAGGTGGCCCAGGCCCATGAGCTGCAGGCCAGCGTGGTGTTCTCGGGCGCCATGGCGCAGTACGCGCAGCCGCTGGCGCCGGCCGTGCCCATGCTGGTTGATTTTGTCGATGTGGATTCGGCCAAGTGGACGCAATACGCCCCCGCGCACCGCTGGCCGATGTCGGCTGTGTACCGGCGCGAAGGCGAACGCCTGCTGGCCTACGAACGCGAGGTGGCCTCGCAGGCGCGCCGCTCCTTCTTCGTCACGCCGAACGAGACCGCGCTGTTTCTCTCGCACGCGCCCGAGGCCCAAGGCCATGTGCAGTCCCTCAGCAACGGCGTGGACGCCGATTTCTTCACCCCCGATCCCGCGCGCGCCAACCCGTTCGCGGCGAACGAGCAGGCGATCGTGTTCACCGGTGCCATGGACTACTGGCCCAACATCGACGGCGTGAGCTGGTTCGTCTCGGACATGCTGCCGCGCCTGCGCGCGCACTGGCCGCGGGCGCGCTTCTACATCGTGGGCCGCAGCCCCTCGCCGCAGGTGCAGGCCCTGGCCGGCCAGCACGTGGTGGTCACCGGCACCGTGCCCGATGTGCGGCCCTACCTGCAGCACGCCGCCGCGGTCGTGGCGCCGCTGCGCGTGGCGCGCGGCATCCAGAACAAGATCCTCGAAGCCATGGCCATGGAGCAGGCGGTGATCACCGTGCCTTCCTGCGCCGAAGCCATCGGCGCCAGCAGCGCGCAGGGGCTGCTGCGAGCCGAGGATGCCGACGGTTTCCTGCAGGCGCTGCAGCAACTGCTCGATGCGCCGCCAGCCCAGGCCGCCGCGCTCGGCCGCGAGGCCCGCCGCTTCGTGCTGCAGGGTTTCAGCTGGCAGGCCCACCTGAGCGGCATCGACGCCTGCCTGGACGACCCCCACCAACTCAACGCCACCGTTCAGGAGGCCCACTGACATGTGCGGCATTTCCGGCCTGTTCGACACCCAGGGTCTGCGCAGCTACGACCGCGCGCTGGTGTCCCGCATCAACGACATCCAGGCCCACCGGGGGCCGGACGAAGACGACCTGCACCTCGAACCTGGCCTGGCGCTGGGCCACCGGCGCCTGTCGGTGATCGACCTGGCCACGGGCCAGCAGCCGCAGTTCAACGCCGACGCCAGCGTGGGCATCGTCTTCAACGGCGAGATCTACAACTTCCAGGAACTCGTGCCCGAGCTCAAGGCCCTGGGCTACGTGTTCCGCACGCGCAGCGACACCGAGGTGATCGTGCACGCCTGGTCGGCCTGGGGCACGGCCTGCGTGCACCGCCTGCGTGGCATGTTCGCCTTCGCCATCTGGGACCGCGCGCAGCAGTCCTTGTTCCTCGCGCGCGACCGCATGGGCGTCAAGCCCATGCACTACGCCTGGTTGCCCGACGGCAGTTTCATCTTCGGCTCCGAACTCAAGGTGATCACGGCCCACCCGGGCTTCGTGCGCGAGATCGATCCGAAGGCGGTGGAAGACTATTTCTCGTTCGGCTACGTGCCCGACCCGCGCTGCATCTACCGCAACGCCCACAAACTGCCGGCGGCGCACACGCTGCTGCTGCGCCGGGGCGAAGCCGACCAACCCGCGCCCGTGCCGTACTGGGACGTGCAGTTCACCAACGACAACCCGATCGAGCAGGCCGATGCCGAGGTCGAGCTGCGCGACCGCGTGCGCGAGTCCGTCAAGCTGCGCCTGATCGCCGACGTGCCGCTGGGTGCCTTCCTCTCGGGTGGGGTCGATTCCAGCGCCGTGGTCGCGACCATGGCCGGCCTGTCCGACACACCGGTACAGACCTGCGCGATCGGTTTCGACGACCCGCGCTTCAACGAGTCCGAGTTCGCCCAGCAGGTCGCCGACCGCTACAAGACCGACCACCGGCTGGAGATCGTCAAGAGCGACGACTTCGACCTGATCGACACCCTGGCCTGGCTGTACGACGAACCCTACGCCGACAGCTCCGCCATCCCGACCTACCGCGTCTGCGAGATGGCGCGCAAGCACGTCACCGTGGCGCTCTCTGGCGATGGCGGCGACGAAAGCCTGGGCGGCTACCGGCGCTACCGCATGCACCTGGGCGAGGAGCGCGTGCGCAACCGACTGCCGCACGGCCTGCGCCAGTCGGTGTTCGGCACGCTGGGCCGGCTCTACCCCAAGGCCGACTGGGCGCCGCGCATGTTCCGCGCCAAGACCACCTTCCAGGCCATGGCCATGGACAGCGTGCAGGCCTACCACCACAGCATGTCGCACCTGCGCGCCGACCAGCGCGCGCGCCTGTTCTCGCCCGCGTTCCAGCGCGAGCTGGGCGGCTACAACGCCATCGAGGTGTTCCGCGAGCACGCCCAGCGCGCGCAGACCGACGACCCGCTCGCGCTGATCCAGTACCTGGACTACAAGACCTGGCTGGTCGGTGACATCAACACCAAAGTGGACCGCGCCGCCATGGCGCACTCGCTGGAGGTGCGCGAACCCCTGATGGACCACCAGCTCATCGAGTGGCTGGCCACGCTGCCCAGCGATCTGAAGATCCAGGGCGGGGAGGGCAAGGCGGTGTTCAAGAAGGCTTTCGAGCCGCTGCTGCCGCACGACGTGCTGTACCGGCCCAAGATGGGCTTCTCGGTGCCCCTGGCGAAGTGGCTGCGCGGGCCGCTGGCGCAGCGCATGCGCGAATCGGTGCTGAGCCCGCGCATGCTGGACTCGGGCTACTTCAATGCCACCGTGCTCGAGCGCATGGTGAAGGAACACCTGAGCGGCCAGTCCGACCATTCCACGCCCTTGTGGATGCTGATCATGTTCGATGCGTTCCTGCGGCAGAACGAGAAGAGCGCGCCCGTCTGACGGGCCAAGAATTCATTTCCAGGAGGATGTTTGTGAGCAACAAGAAGAAGGTGCTGCTGGTCGGCGCCGGCAATATCGCCAAGACCCACGCGGCCGCGCTGCGCGAGATCCCGGGTGTGGAGCTGTATGGCGTGTTCGACGTGAACGCCGCCACCGCCCAGGGCCTGGTCAAGGAATTCGGCGCGGGCCGCGTGTTCAACTCGATCGAGGAAGCCGCCGCCTCGGACGCCGACACCGTGCACGTGTTGACGCCACCGGACTTCCACCTGTCTTCCGCCATGCCCTTCGTGGCCGCGGGCAAGACCGTGCTGCTGGAAAAGCCGGTGGGCGTGAGCACCGCCGAGTGCGAGCAACTGCGCGAAGCCGCAGGTCAGTCCGGCGCCGTGATCGGCGTGAACCAGAACCTGGTGTTCAACCCCGCCTACGTGCAGCTCAAGGAAGCCATCGCGTCGGGCCGCCTGGGCAAGCCGCGTTACCTCGACTACGTGTACGAAGTGCCGCTGCGCCAGCTGGCCGCGCGCCAGTTCGGCCACTGGATGTTCCGCAAGCCGCTCAACATCCTGCTGGAGCAGGCGGTGCACCCGCTGTCGCAGGTGCTCGACCTCGCCGGTTCGGTGCGCGAGCTCTCGGTGCTGGCCGAGGACCCGGTGGAAATCTCGCCCGGCGTCGGTCTTCACAACGCCTGCCAGGTGTCGCTGCGCTGCGAGCGCATGCCCGCCCACATGCGCTTCCATGTGGGCGCCGAATTCACCGTCTGCCGCATGACCGTGGTCTGCGACGACGGCGTGGCGGTGGCCGACATGTTCGCCAACCAGTTCCACACCCTGGAGCGCACCGCCTACATGGAGCCGGTGGACGCCTGGCTGTCGGCGCGCGCCACTGGCAAACAGGTGAAATCGCAAGGCTTCTCGGTGCTGCGCGACTACGTCATGGCCACGGCCAAGCTCAAGCCGCGCTCCGATGCGTTCTACCTGGGCATGAAGGGCAGCCTGCAGGCCTTCTACCAGGAGCTGCAGAGCCAGGGCAAGCCCCGCATCGACCTCGACTTCGGCGCCGAGTTGGTCTCGGTCTGCGAGCAGATGGCCGCGGCCTTCAAGCCCTTGCCCGCGCGCGCCACGCCGGTGGCCGAGCCCGCGCCCACGGGTGACCTGGTCGTGGTGCTGGGCGGCACCGGTTTCATCGGCTCGCACACCGTGGCGGCCCTGCTGGGCCAGGGCCACCGCGTGCGCGTGATGGCGCGCGGCGTGAACAACCTGCAGCCGGTCTTCAGCCGGCCTGGCGTGGAGATCGTGCGCGGCGACGTGAAGAACAAGGCCGACCTGGAGCGCGCGATCGCCGGCGCCCCCTACGTGATCAACCTCGCGCACGGCGGCGGTGGCGCGAACTTCGAGGCCATCCGCGCCGCGATGGTCGATTCCGCCGTGATGGTGGCCGAGGTGTGCCGCGCGGCCGGTGTGCAGCGCATGGTGCACGTGGGCTCCATCGCCAGCCTGTTCCTGGGCGATGCGGGTGAGACCATCACCGGCGCCACGCCACCGGACCCCCGACCCGAGACGCGCGCGGACTACGCGCGCGCCAAGGCCCTGGCCGACCAGGCCTTGATGGATATCCATCAGAAGACCGGCTTCCCCATCGTGCTGATGCGCCCCGGCCTCGTGGTGGGTTCGGGCACCTCGCCCTTCCACAGCGGCCTGGGCTTCTTCAACAACGACCAGTACTGCGTCGGCTGGAACGGTGGCCAGAACGCCTTGCCCTGGGTGCTGGTGGGCGACTGCGCCTCGGCCATCGTGGCCGCCGTCACGGCGCCCGCCGCGCCGGGCCGTGCCTACAACCTGGTGGGCGATGTGCGCCCGAGCGCGCGCGAATACCTGGCCGACCTCTCGCGCACCGTCGGCCGTCCGCTGAAGTTCGTGCCGTCGTCCCCCACCGGCCTGTGGCTGGTGGAGATGGGCAAGTGGCTGATCAAGCGCGTGACCGGCCGCGCCGTGGCCCGACCGTTCAAGCGCGATCTGATGTCGCGCGGCCTGCTGGCCAAAATCGACTGCAGCAACGCCAAACAGGACCTGGGCTGGCAACCGGTGGGCGATGCCGCCACCTTCCACCGCCAGGCCATGGCCGTGCACGCCGGAGAAGGTTCTGCATGAGCGAGGGCGCACGCCCCCCGCGCGTGCTGCTGCACGCCTTCTCGACCTTCAAGCTGGGCGGGCCGCAGGCGCGCTTCGTGCAACTGGCCAATGCCCTCGGGCCGGGCTACCGCCACCTCATCGTGGCGATGGACAACTGTTTCGACGCCGGTGAGCGGCTCGACCCGGCGGTGAACTGGGAGCCGATGCGGCTCGAGGTGGTCAAGGGCGGGGCGCTGGCCAACCGGGGCGCCTTTCGCGCCTTGCTCCAGCGCCTGAAACCCGACCTGCTGCTGTCCTACAACTGGGGCGCCATCGAATGGGCGGCGGCCAACCTGCCGCGCGTGGTGCCGCACGTGCACGTGGAAGACGGCTTCGGCCCCGAAGAGGCCGCCCGGCAACTGCCGCGCCGCGTCTGGATGCGGCGCGTGCTGCTGGGCTGGAACCGCGTCTCGGTGGTGGTGGCCTCGCGCAACCTGGAGCGTTTGGCCACGGGCGTGTGGAAGCTGCCGGCGCGCCGGGTCACCTTCATCCCCAATGGCGTGGACATTCCCGCGGCGGCGCGCGCGGTGTCGGTGGAAGAAGGCCGGCCGGTGTGCATCGGCACGGTGGCCGGGCTTCGGCCGGAGAAAAACATCGCCCGCCTCATCCGCGCCTTCGCCGACGTGCGGGCCCGGCGTTCCGCCCGCCTCATCGTGGTCGGCGACGGCGCGCAGCGCGGCGAGCTGGAAGCGCTGGCGCAGCAGCTCGGCGTCGCCGCCGACGTGGAATTCACCGGCTACCTCAAGGACCCGTCCGCGCGCCTGACGGACTTCGACCTGTTCGCCCTGTCGTCGGACACCGAGCAACTGCCGATCGCGCTGCTCGAAGCCATGGCGGTGGGCATGCCGGTGGTGGCCACGCGCGTGGGCGACGTGGGCGACATCCTCTCGGACGTGTCGCCCGACAACCTCTGCGAGCCGCAGGACGGCCCGTTCGCCGCCACCCTCGCGCGCGCCCTGGACCAGCAGCCCCTGTGGCCGGCGTGGGCCCGGGCCGGCCGCGAGAAGGTGCAGGCCTCGTACGCCAAGGCCCTCATGACCGCCCAATGGAAGCGGGTGTTCGATGGCCAACTTCACCGATCCTCTGTGGCGGCCTGAGGCCGCTCGACCCATGAAAATCCTGTACCACCACCGCACGGCATCGAAAGACGGCCAGGCCGTGCACATCGAAGAGATGATCGAGGCCTTGCGCAGCGAGGGGCATGAGGTGCGCGTGGTCAGTCCGGGTGGCGACGAGCCCGAAAGCAGCGCGCCAGGGCAGGGCGGCAATGGCCAGATGGGCAGCGACATGGGCTGGGTGCACCGCCTCAAAGCCCTGATGCCCAAGGCCTTGTACGAACTCATGGAGCTGGCCTACAGCGTGCTGGCCTACCGCAAGCTGATGAAGGCCGCGAAAGACTTCCGGCCCGACGTCATCTACGAACGCTACAACCTCTTCCTGCTCAGCGGCCTGATGGCCAAGAAGCGGCTCGGCATTCCCTTGCTGCTGGAGGTGAACGCGCCGCTGGTGTTCGAACGCTCGCAGCACAGTGGCGGCCTGGCCCTGCAGGGGCTGGCCCGCTGGGCCGAGGGTGTGGCCTGGCGCGGCGCGGACTGCGTGCTGCCCGTGACCAATGTGCTGGCCGACCACGTGCGCGCCCGCGGCGTGCCCGACTCGCGCATCCAGATCATCCCCAACGGCATCAACCGCGCGCACTTCGCCCAGGCCCCGACCCAGGAGACCGCCAAGGCCCACCTCGGCCTGCAGGGCCGCCTGGTGCTGGGCTTCACCGGCTTCGTGCGCGACTGGCACGGCGTGGACCGCATCGTCGACTGGATGGCGTCCCCGCAGGCGCCGTCCCACACCCACCTGCTGGTGGTGGGCGACGGCCCGGTGCGCGAAGCGCTCGAGCAGCAGGCCCGGCGCCTGGGCCTGGCCGACCGCGTGACCTTCACCGGCGTGATCCACCGCGACCGGGTGCCCGCGCACGTGGCCGCCTTCGACGTCGCCCTGCAGCCCGCCGTGACGCCCTATGCCTCGCCCCTGAAACTGATGGAATACCTGGTGCTGGGCAAGGCCGTCGTGGCGCCCGCCACCCCCAACCTGCTGGAGGTGCTGACCCACGAGGACAACGCCCTGCTGTTCGACGAGGCCGTGCCCACGGGCATGCAGGACGCGCTGACGCGCCTCTGCACCGACGACAGCCTGCGCGAGCGGCTGGCCGTCGCGGCGCACGACACCATCGACCGGCTCAGTCTCACCTGGACGGGCAACGCCCGGCGGGTGGTGGCGCTGTCGACCTCCCTGGCCCAGGCTTCCCCGACGAGGTGAACCATGACAACGCGAAGCACCGACTCTCTTTCGAGCAAAGCGGCCCTGGGCGGCCTGTTGCTGGTGCTGCTGGTCGCGTTCGGCTTGCGCTTCATGGCGATCCGGGCCGATGGGGGCCTGTGGTTCGATGAAATCTTCGGTGCGAGCTACGTCAACCTGAATCCGCTGGACGTGGTGGTCGCGGTGATGCGCTTCGACATCCATCCGCCGCTGTACTACCTGCAGCTCAACGCCTGGGGCGTGTTCTCGAAACAGGACACCTGGCTGCTCCTGAACTCGGTGTTCTGGAGCCTGGGTTCCATCGTGGTGGTGTACCTGGGCGTGGCCGCGCGGGCCGGCCGCCGCGCCGCGCTGCTGGCCGCGGCCTTCACGGCGCTGCTGGGCAGCGAGATCTACTACGCCTCCGACCTGCGCATGTACGCCATGCTGGGCTGCAACGTGCTGCTGCTCTGGTACTGCGTCGACCAATGGCTGCTGCACGGCCGGCGCGGCCACTGGTGGGCCATGTGCCTGCTGGTGCTCTCGCTGTCCATGCTGCACAGCATCGCGTTCATCGCGGTGGGGTCGGTGCTGTGTTACACGCTGATCCGCTGCTGGGTGGCCGGCGAGCGCCGCCGCCTCAAGCCCCTGCTGGGGTTCATCGGGATTTCGGGTGTGTTGCTGCTGCCCTGGCTGGCGAACGCCAGCTTCCGTTCGGTGTCGCACACCCGCATGCCGAGTTTCGACAGCGTGGCGCAGACCCTCGGCGGCTGGCTGCTGGGCTACTTCCCCGGGGCCACGACCACGCAGTACGCGGTGGCCGCTGCCCTGGTGCTGGCGCTGGTGTTCTACCTGCTGGTGTTCGGCTCGGCCTACGTGAGGGCCTGCGTGGTCTCGTTCGTGGTGCTGCCGGTGCTGGTGGTGGGGGTCATCTCGCTGGTGCTGCGGCCCATCTGGCTGGACCGCACGCTGGCCTACACCTCGCCTTTCCTCGCCGTGGCGCTGGCCGTGCACCTGCACGAGCGCCTGCGGCCGGACGCGCGCCTGCGGGTGTGGGGCGCGGCGCTGGTGGTGGCCTTGCTGGTTTTCGTGGCGGCCTATGGCGCCGGCTGGGAGCGGCTGCAGGCCCCGCGCAAGATGGACTTCCACCAGGTCGCCCGGCACATCGCGCAGCACAACACCGAGCGCCGCGACATCTACGTGCCGTCCAACGTGCGCTACTGGGCCACGGCCCGCTACCTCCAGGGGCCGGGCTGGGGCAGCCTGCTCGCCATCCAGGACCCGGCGAAGATCGACGATTCCGACACCTGGCGCCGGATCTACCAGAAGCTGGGCGACACCTGGCTGGAGCGGCTGCACCTGAAGGGCACGGCGCGTTTCATCGACACGCCCCATGGACGCCTGTGGATCGGCTACAGCCCGCTGCCCGACGAGGTGGTAGCGCGCGGCTACTACCTGGTGGGCGACAACAACGACCGCGACAAGGCCCAGCCCTGCCCGCAGGGGCGCGAGACGTCCCGGAAAAGTTTTGAAGGTGTGATGGTGTTCGAATGCAAAAATCCCTGAAGCCCCTTCGCATCCTGCTGTTCTCCAGCCTGTACCCGAGCGAGGTGCGGCCCATCCACGGCATCTTCGTCGAGACCCGCCTGCGCGAGCTGCTGAAAACCGGGCAGGTCCAGGCCAAGGTGGTGGCGCCGGTGCCCTGGTTCCCGCTGAAGTCGCCTCGCTTCGGTGAATACGCCCAGTTCGCGGCCACGCCGCGCCTGGAGCAGCGCAACGGGCTGGAAGTGCACCACCCACGTTACCTGCTGCTGCCCAAGGTCGGCATGAACCTCGCGCCCTACACCATGGCCCTGGGGGCCCTGGCGACGGTGCGGCGCCTGCAGAAGCAGGGCTTCGATTTCGACCTGATCGACGCCCACTACTACTACCCCGACGGGGTGGCCGCCGGGCTGCTGGCGCGCTGGCTGAAAAAGCCCTTCGTCGTGACCGCGCGCGGCACCGACCTGAACCTCATTCCCGAGTACCCCTTTCCCCGCAAGCTCATCCTCCAGACCGCCGAACAGGCGCAGGCCTCCATCGGCGTGTGCCGTGCGCTCATGGATTCGCTCGCCGCCCTCGGCGCGGACTCGGGCAAGCTCAACACCTTGCGCAACGGCGTCGACCTCGAGCGCTTCACCCCCGAGCCGCGCGAGGCCGCGAGGCAGCGCCTGGGCCTGGATGTGCAGGGGCCGTACCTGCTGTCGGTGGGCCACCTGATCGAGCGCAAGGGCCACCACATCGCGATCGAGGCGCTGCCCGCCATGCCGGGCGTGACCTTGCTGGTGGCCGGGGGCGGGCCGGAGCAGGGCGCCTTGAAGGCGCTGGCGGCGCGCCTGGGCGTGAGCGAGCGCGTGCGCTGGGTGGGCGTGGTGCCGCAGACCGAACTCAAGTGGTGGTACAGCGCGGCCGATGCGCTGGCCCTGTGTTCCAGCCGCGAAGGCTGGGCCAATGTGCTGCTGGAGGCCATGGCCTGTGGCACGCCGGTGATCGCCACCAACATCTGGGGCACGCCCGAGGTGGTCAGCCAGCACGCCGCCGGCCTGCTGATGGCGCGCCGTGACGGGCCGGCCCTGGCCGAGGCCTGGGGCCGGCTGATGGGCGACCTGCCCACGCGCGCGGCCACGCGCGCGCACGCCGAAACCTTTTCCTGGGACTCCACCACCCAGGGGCAACTCGACATCTTCAGGAGGTTCGCATGACCGAAGGCTTGCTGCTGTTGGCCGAACTGGTGCTGCTCGCGCTGCTCTTGCTGGCGGTGCGGCGCAAGGCCCGCGATCCGAAGACGCCCGACATGGGCTTCTTCTCCTACGAGGTGCTCACCGATGACGCACCGCCCGCGCCGAAGAAAAGGAACTAGGAACCGCCATGCGTGACCTGCTGGTCTTCGGGGCCGTGCTGCTCTTCGTGCCCCTGGGCTTTTCGAACGCCTTCATCGGCTACCTGCTGTGGGGCTGGGCCGGCCTGATCGCCATGAACAGCTACGTGCACGGCTTCATGGGCGCAGTGCCCTTCGTGCAGCTGTTCGCTCTGGTCACCATGGCCTCGCTGCTGATGCGCCGGGGCGACCGCTTCGAGCGCATCGAGATCAACCGCACCACGGTGCTGATGATGCTGTTCGCGGTGCACGGCTTCTTTGTCGCGCTGTTCGCCTACCCGGGCCTGGACCGCAACTGGGAGCTCTTCGGCAACTTGGTCAAGACCGTGCTGTTCTGCCTGTTGATGCCGGTGTTCGTGACCTCGCGTTACCGCATCCATGCCATGGTGGTGATGGTGGTGCTGGCGACGAGCTTTCACGGCGCCCTCGATGGGCTGAAATTCATCGCCAGCGGCGGCGGGCACAACGCGCGCGGCATCGCCAAGTTCGGTGACAACAACCACTTCGCGATGGTGCTGCTGATGGTGTTGCCGCTGCTGTACTACCTCTACCAGATCTCCTCGCGCAAGCTGGCCAAGATCGGCTTTGCCGTGCTGCTGCCGCTCACGGCCTTCGCCGTGGTGGCCACGGCCTCGCGCGGCGCCCTGATCGGCCTGTGCGTGATCGTCTTCTTCATCCTCATGAAGAGCCGCAACCGCATGATCGGCATCGTGATCGTGGCCATCAGCGTGGCGGTGGTGGTGCAGCTGGCGCCCGATTCGTGGTCCGAGCGCATGGAGACCATCAAGACCGCGAAGGAAGACGATTCCCTGCTGGGCCGTTTCGGCGCCTGGCGGGTGAGCTCGTCCATTGCCCTGTCCAACCCGGTCTTCGGTGGCGGTTTCCGGGCCGTGCAGTCGTCCGCGCTCTGGGACTCGTTCAAGGATGGCCCCACCTTGCTGCCCTTCATCGAGGTCGCGCCAAGCAGCCCCTCGGGCCTGGCCGCGCACAGCATCTGGTTCGAGGTGATGGGCGACATGGGCTTCATCGGCTTCCTGCTGTTCGTCGCGCTGGTGGCCAATGCCTTCCTCACGCGCCGGGAAATCCTGAAGCTGACCAAGGCGCGAGGGCCCTCGCTGCGCTGGGCGTCCGACCTGGCCGACATGCTGGGCGCCGCCCTGCTGGCCTTCGTGGTGACGGGCTCGCTGCTCAGCGCCGCCTACTTCGAGCTGCCCTACATCTTCCTGATCCTGATGGAGGTGCTCAAGCAGCACGTCCGCAAGACCGTGGCGGCCAGCAAGGTGCCGCCGCCAGCCCCGGCCTGAGGCCGGTGGGCGCGGGGGCCGTTCAGCCCGCCGCGTCCTTCTTGAAGATCAAGGCCACCGCGCTGTCCTGGAAGCGCCGCAGCTCGGCTTCGATCGGCGGCTTCATCAGCATGATGCAGGCGTACCAGGCGGCGACGAACATCACGCCGTTGAACAGCAGGCTGAAGAAGATCGGGAAGTTGGGGTGCACGTAGGTCTTGAGCGCGTAGCTGAAGGTCCCGGTGATCAGCGAGATCAGCACGATGGGCACATTGCCCCGCAGCCACTGGCGCACGCCCAGCCCGAAGTAGACCTTGTTGACCATGACGTAGAGCGGAATGCCCACGATCTGGCCGATGGCCATGGCGATGCCGAAGCTCACCAGGGTGCCGTCGAACAGCATGATGGCCAGCACCACCTTGATCAACAGCACCAGCAGCGAGGGCACGGCGGCCGCATACGGCTTGCCGATGCTGGTGAGCGCGGGTGTGACCAGGCGAAAGAGGATGCCGGCGGCCCCCGTGAGGCACAGCCAGGGGATCACGTCGATGCTGGCCACCCACTGCGGACCGAACAGGAACAGGATGATCTCCCGGTCCATCACCATCATCCACACCATGGCGGGGATGATGACCACGGAGATGTACGACGAAGCCTGCTGGATCGCCGCCGCCATGTCTTCGTTGGCGTGGTGCAGCTTGGAGAGGTAGGGCAGCGCGAAATAGTCGATGGTCGACTTGAGCACCGTGTAGGGCAGCGAGACCGCCGAGGCGGCCTTGCTGAAATAGCCCACGGCCGCGGGCGTGCTCATCTTGCCCAGCATCACGTCGGGCAGCGCCGCGTCCAGGGCCGCGACGGTGGAGGTGACGATGGTGCCGGTGCCGAAGTGGGTGATCTTCTTCCAGCCCTTGAGGCTGGGCAGCCACGGGATGGGCGTGGTGGAGTACCAGTGGTAGGCCGCGCCAGTGACGATGATGTTGACCAGGTTGGCCCAGGCCATGGTCATGTGGCCGTGGCCGGTGTAGGCCAGGGCGATGGTGGTGATGAAGTAGGTCACCACCGAGATCGCCATGACCTTGGAGGTGCGCTTGACCTCCAGGTTGCGCGTGAGCAGGGCGTAGGGGATGGAGCCGAACGGAATGAAGACGAAGCCGATGGCCAGCACCTTGACCACGTCGCCGACCTCGGGTGTCTTGAAGAACACCGACCACACATCGGACGTGAAGAACAGGATGGCGGCGACGGTCCAGGACGTCACCAGCAGCACGCCCAGCGCGGTGCGGATGGTCTGCTGCGTGACCTCCTTCTCCTTGACGATGTAGGAGAACACACCGAAGTCGCGGAACACGTGCGCGAAGGTGATGAGGATGGCGCTCATCGAGAAGATGCCGATGTCCGTGGGGGTCAGCAGGCGCGCCAGGATGACCGACAGGGCGAAGTTGGCGACCGTGGCGCCATTGCTCACCAAAAACTGCAGGCCGATTTTTTTTCTTATGTTCAACGGAGGTTCCCGGATTTTCGTTGGGGCAGGGGGGCACGCGGGTGCGGCGGCGCGGCGGTGGCGAGTGCCTCTGGGCGGTTCACGGGGGGCTCAGGTGTTGCGTGGCATTGTAGTGAGCCGACATGACTCGACGGCGTCTGGTTTCGAAGGTTTTCCAGTGGTACGGCAGTGTGTACGGGTTTCGTCGCGTTTGGGGCATTCGATTCCTCGCCAGATGTGAAGCAATGCGGAATCCCACCACTTTTGCGGGTCCACTTTGTCAACTATTTGTTACATTGAGCGTCCCCCCCAGACGGAGTTCCCCCATGCCCGCGACCAGCGATGCCGCGCGCCCCGCCGCGACGATGACGCCCGCGCTCTCCGTGTGGCTGGACCTGTGCCGCGTGCTCGCGGCCCTGGCGGTCTACATCGGGCATTCGGTCTACCTCAAGGTGGCGCCATCGGCGCTCACGCTCACCTGGCACCGGTCGGCCGACGACGCAGTGATCGCCTTCTTCGTGATCTCCGGTCTGGTGATCGCGCACACCACCCGCGATCGCCAGCTCAGCGGAGGGCGGTACGCGCTGGCGCGCCTCTCGCGCGTGTACTCCGTCGCGCTGCCCGCGGTGCTGCTGGCCCTGGCCATCGATCTGGTCGGGATGCGGCTCAACCCCAGCCTGTACACACCCGACTGGCAATACCCCAGGCTCTGGTTCTACCTGCCGTTCCACTGGTTGTTTCTGGGCGAGACCTGGTTCGGCGCCATCCAGCCGTTCAGCATGGCACCGTACTGGTCGCTCGGTTACGAGGTCTGGTACTACGTGTTGTTCGGCGTGGCCCTGTTTCTGCGCGGGCCGCTGCGCTGGGTCGCCCTGATCGGGGTACTGGCCGTGATGGGGCCGCGCATCGTGCTGCTGCTGCCGGTCTGGCTGCTGGGCGTCTGGCTCCAGCGGCGCCTGCCCGGCCTGCGGATGGGGCCGCGCGCCGCTCGGCTGCTCATGGGCCTTGCCGTGGCCGCCTACCTGGTGTTTTTCCTGTCGGGCCTGCGGGGCGTGACCGACGAGGCATCGCGCCGCCTGTACGCCGGTTTCAGCCAGGTCCTGCCCGTGCCTTTCGACCCGGGTTCCACGGTCCATGTGCTGTCGGACTACGTGGTGGCCCTGATCTTCGCGGGCTTCGTCATCGGCTGCGCGCGTTGTGAATGGGACTTCAAGGGGGCCGGGGCGCGCTGGATCCAGCGGCTCGCCGGCTTCACCTTCAGCTTCTACCTGATCCATTTCACCCTGCTGGTGTTCGCCAGCGCCCTGGGCCTGTCGCAGCCCGGCTGGGGCCTGTACGGCGTGCTCCTGCTGGCGGTGCTGGCCGCCACCTGGGCGCTGGCCCAGGTGGGCGAGCTGCGGCGCGACTGGTACCGCGCGCGCCTGCTGAGCCTGTGGAACGCCGGTGCCTGGTGGCGCCGCGACCGGCCCCGCGCGGGCGCCTGAAAGCCGTCCGCTACATCGCCAGGTGGCGGTCGGTGTCCGCCAGGCGCGCGCAGGCGGCCTGGCCGGGGAATGGCAGCGCCAGGCTGTGCACCGCCATGGCACAGGCCTGACCCTGGACGTCGATCGCGGTGAACCGAGGCTCGGTCTCGATCCCCGCCTCGAACACCCCGGGCTCGATGGACAGGCCGCTGCCCAGGGCTTTGAGGCAGGCTTCCTTGCGGGTCCAGCAGCGCAGGAAGGCCTCCAGGCGCTGGTCCGGATCGACCGCGCACAGGGCCAGGAACTCGGCCGGGGAAAAATTGCGCTGCGCCAGCGATTCGAGGTCGTTCATCTCCCGTGGCACCTCGATGTCCACGCCGATCGGCGCGTCGGCGCAAAGCCCGATCAGCGCCCAGTCGCCGCTGTGACTCATGTTGAAGTGGGGCTGCCCCTCGCCCCGCAGGCGCGGTTTGCCGAACGGGCCTTCGACGAAGCTCAGGACGCGCGCGGGCTGGCCCGTGACCTGCGCCAGCAGCTGGCGCAGCGCCGTGTGGCTGGCGCGGTAACGGCGGGCATCGCGCTCGAAATGGAAGCGGCCGGCCTTGGCCCTTTCGGTCGCGCTGAGCAGCGCCAGCTGGTCGGGATCGCCGGGGTCCGACGAGGGCAGGCTCAGGTCGACGAGCCAGAGGGTGATGCCGATGGCTTCGGGTGAGGTCAGGTGCGTGGCGGTCATGCGGAAAAGGCTGCTTGAATGGTCATATTTCCGGGCTGGGAGGAGAAGGGATTCGTCTATAGTGCACGAGCACTTTCCAGTGCAGTGCGACAACCTAGTACTACCTCACTGCTGCCCCGTCCCCAAGTGTGCGGAAATGCACTTAATGGCAGGTACTTTCGCGTTGTCACGATGCTACGTTTGGTAACATCATTCTTTCATGAAGGCAGAGACGTTCACGCCTCGCCGCGCGATGGTGGCGGGGGGTGAATCGCAAGGGACGACACGATGAAACGCTGGACCGCTTCACATCCTGACCGCGGAACAACCGTGACCATCGGGACGCCATCTTCAGCCTGGCTGTGGGGCGCGCGATGAACAGCCTGTGGTTGCAACGCTTCACGCCCAGGCCGCAGGCGCGGGCCCGCCTGTTCTGCTTTCCCCATGCCGGGGTGGGCGCGGCCGTGTACCGGCCCTGGTCGCTTGCGCTGCCCGCCGATCTGGAGCTCTGCGCGATCCAGCTGCCTGGCCGCGCCAACCGCCTGAACGAGCCCGCGATGACGCACCTGCCCGAGCTCGTCAGCGCCGTGGTGGCCGCGCTGCAACCCCATCTCGATCTGCCGTTCGCCTTTTTTGGCCACAGCATGGGTGCCGTGCTCTCGAGCGAAGTGGCGCGTGCGCTGCACGCGACCGGCGCGCCGATGCCGCGCCACCTGTTCGTCTCGGGCCGGCGGCCGCCGCACTGGCCCAACCCCGATCCCCTGCTGCACGTCCTGTCGGACGCCGATTTCGTGACCGAGATCAACCGCCGCTACGGTGGCATTCCGCCCGAGGTGGCCGAGCACGAGGAGCTGCTGGCGTTGCTGTTGCCCGCGCTGCGGGCCGACATCCACGCGCTGGAGACCCACCTGCCGCCGGCCTCCCGAGCGCCGCTGGCCTGCCCGGTCACGGTGTTCGGCGGCTCGGACGATCCGCTGACGCCGCGCGCGCACCTGGACGGCTGGCGCGGCGAAACCCAGGGCGCGTTCCGCGTGCGGGTGTTCCCGGGCGACCACTTCTACCTCCAGGCGCAGAAAGATCCGCTGCTGGCCGACCTGTCGGCCACGCTGGCGCCGCTGCTGGCCGAGGCCCGGCCGCGTGAGACCTCGGCATGAACCACCCCTCGAAGGAACCCGTCGCCATCGTGGGCATCGGGTGCCGCTTCCCGGGGGGCGTGATCGACTCCGCCAGCTTCTGGCGGCTTTTGAGCGAAGGGCAGGATGCGATTGGCGAGGTGCCGGCCGACCGCATCGACCTCCAGCGGTTTTTCGACGCGCGCCCCGCGACCCCGGGCCGCATGATGTCGCGGCGCGGTGGCTTCCTCGATCGCATGGACCTGTTCGATGCCGATTTTTTCGGTATTTCGCCGCGCGAGGCGCAGGTGATCGATCCCCAGCAGCGCGTGCTGCTGGAGACGGCCTGGGAGGCGCTGGAAGACGCCGGCCAGGACGTGCCGCAGCTCGAAGGCAGCGAGACGGCGGTCTACATCGGCCAGTGGGTCAGTGATTTCGAGTCCCGGCTGTTCGCCCAACCCGAGGCGATCGACTTCCCGTCCACGCTGGGCAGCGGGCGCTACGCCTCGTCGGGGCGCATCTCCTACGTGTTCGGCTTTCGCGGGCCGAGCCTGACGATCGATTCGGCCTGCTCGTCGTCGCTGGCGGCGGTGCACCTGGCCGTGCGCAGCCTGCGCAGCGGCGAGACGCGCCTGGCCCTGGCCGGCGGTGTGAACATGATCCTGCAGCCGCACATCACCATCGGCTACTCGCAGAGTCGCATGATGGCCGCTGACGGCCACTGCAAGTTCGGCGACGCCTCGGGCGACGGCTACGTGCGCAGCGAAGGCGCCGGGCTGGTGGTGCTCAAGCGGCTGGCCGACGCGGTGCGCGACGGCGACCGCATCTACGCGGTGATTCGCGGCAGCGCGGTGAACAACGATGGCCGCAGCAGCGGCGTGATGGGCCGGCCCAGCCGCATCGGCCACGAAGAGATGCTGCGCGCCGCCTACCGCGACGCCGGCGTGGCCGCCTCGCAGGTGTCGTACGTGGAAGCGCATGGCACCGGCACGCGCGCCGGCGACCCGGTGGAGATCGCCGCCTTGGGCGCCGTGCTGGGTGATGCCCGCGAGGCGGGCAGCACCTGCCACATCGGGTCGGTCAAGACCAACATCGGCCACACCGAGGGCGCGGCCGGCGTGGCCGGGCTGATCAAGGCCGCGCTCGCGCTGCACCACGGTGCGGTGCCGGCCAGCCTGCATTTCGTGAATCCCAATCCCGGCGTGCCCTGGGGCGAGCTGCCGTTTCGCGTGCCGACCTCGCTCGCGGCCTGGCCGGCATCGGGCACCCCGCGCGTGGCGGGCGTCAACTCGTTCGGCATCGCGGGCACCAACGCCCACGTCGTGTTGCAGGAGGCGCCGGCGGTCGAGGCGAAGGCTTCGCCCGCCGCCCCGGCCCCGGCGGTGGTGCTTCCGCTGTCCGCCAGGAGCCCGGAGGCCTTGCGCGCGCTCGCTTCCCGGTACGCCGATCGGCTCGCGGACGCGGACGCGGAGGCCCTGGCGTTGGAGGAACTCTGCCAGGCGGCCGCGCTGCGGCGCTCGGCGCTGGACGTCCGGGCGGCTTTCGCCGCGCAGGACGCGGCTTCGCTGCGCGAGGCCCTGCAGCGCTTCGCTTCGGGCGAAGGCGAGGGCGTCCAGGCGCGCCCCGGTGAGCGTCCGCGGCTCGCTTTCGTCGTGCCCGGGCAGGGCGCGCAATGGAGCGGCATGGCGCGGCAGCTGATCGACGCCGAGCCCGTGTTCCGCGACATCCTTTCGCAGTGCGATGCCGCCGCGCGACCCTACCTGGACGTGTCCATCCTGGCGCTGTTGCAGGCCGAACCCGGCAGCGCCGACGCCCAGCTCGACCGCATCGACGTGGTGCAGCCGGTGCTGGTGTCCCTCGCGATCGCCTACGCGGCGCTGCTGCGCTCCTGGGGCGTGGAGCCCGACGCGGTGGTGGGCCACAGCATGGGCGAGGTGGGCGCGGCCTGCATCGTCGGCGTGCTCGACATCGGGCAGGCCATGCGGATCGTGTGCGCGCGCAGCCGGCTCATGCGGCGCGTCAGCGGCCTGGGCGCCATGGCCCTGGTGGAGCTGTCGATGGAGGATGCGCGCCAGCGCCTGCGAGGCCGGGAAGACCGGTTGTCGGTGGCGGTGAGCAACAGCCCGCGATCCAGCGTCATCTCGGGCGAGCCCGAGGCGGTGCAGGCCGTGATGGCCGAACTCGAGCGCGAGCAGATCTTCTGCCGGTTGGTGAAGGTGGATGTGGCCTCGCACAGCCCGCAGATGGAGCCGCTCGCGCAGGAACTGGCCCAGCAGCTCGACGGCCTGTCGCCCTCGGCCGCCCGCTGCCCTCTGTATTCCACCGTGCGCGCGCGCCGCGTCGAGGGCCATGAAATGCCCGCCGCCTACTGGGCGGACAACCTGCGCCGCCCGGTGCTGTTCTCGCACGCCGTGGAGCAGATGCTGGCCGAGGGCATCACCGTGTTCGTCGAACTCGGTCCACACCCGGTCCTGCTGCCGTCCCTGCAGCAGACCGCGCAGATCGCCGCGCGCGACATCGCCACCGTGGCCTGCGGCCACCGCGACGAGCCGGCCTGCCTGGGCGCCCGCGCCGCACTGGGCGCCTTGTGGACGCACGGTGTTCCCGTGGACTGGCGCGCGAGCCAGCCGGCGCCGGGCCGCTGGGTGGACCTGCCTTCCTATCCCTGGCAGCGCGAACGGCACTGGGCCGATGCGGCCGAGGTGCCGAGCTTCAACACCAGCGGCGCGCCGGGCCCGACCCGCAAGCCGGACGCCGCTTCGCTGGACTGGCTGTACCAGCTCCAATGGACCGCCAGCGACCCTTCCCACGACAGCGCGCCGCGCGCTTCGCGCTGGCTGGTGGTCGGTGCGGCCGACGAGGCCCTGGTGGCCGCGCTGCGCGCCTCGGGCATGCAGGCGCGCGGCGTGCCGCTGGCCGGGCTGCACGCCGCGCTTGCCGAGCCTTGCGACCATGTGGTGCTCTGGGCGAAAGAGGACGCCACGGCGCCGTTTCTCCCTTTGCAGGCGCTGCGCGCTCTGCGCAGCGCGGGCTCCGACGCCCGCCTCTGGTTCATCACCCAGGCTGCCCAGGCGGTGGTGCCGGGCGAGCGCGTGCAGCTGCTGCAAGGCGCGCTCTGGGGCAGCGCCCGCGTGCTCGCCGAAGAGCACCCCGAACACTGGGGCGGTCTGATCGACCTCGGTACCGACTTCGACGCCGCGCGCGGCGCAGGCGCGTTGGCGGACCACCTGCTGTGCGCCGATGGCGAAGACCAGGTCGCCTGGCGCGGCCCCTACCGCCATGTCCTGCGCCTGGCGCGCGCCGAGCGCGACCGCCTGGCGCAGCCCTTCGCCTGGCGCGCCGACGCGGCCTACCTCATCACCGGTGGCCTGGGCGGCGTGGCCGGCCACGTGGCACAGGCCATGGTGGAAGGCGGGGCGCGCCGGCTGGTGCTGCTGGGCCGCACCCCCTTGCCCGAGCGCGCGGCCTGGGGCGCGCTCGACCCCGCCAGTGCCGAAGGCCGGCGCGTGGCCGCCGTGCGCGCGCTCGAAGCCCTGGGCGCCTCGGTGCACGTCGCCGCGGTGGACGTGGCCGACAAGGATCAGTTGCAAGCCTTCCTCGCGCGCTATGCCGCCGAGGCCTGGCCGGCGATCCGGGGCGTGGTGCACGCCGCCGGCACCTTCGACAACCGCCTGGCCAGCCAGATGGACGAGACCGCCTTCGACGCGGTGCTGCGGCCCAAGCTGCAGGGCGCGCGCTGGCTGGACCAGCTGCTGCCCGACCTCGACCTGTTCGTCACCTTTTCCTCCACCGGCGCCGTGTTCGCGCAGGCGGGCCAGGCCAACTACGCGGCCGCCAACGCCGGGCTGGACGCGCTGGCGCAGGACCGGCGCGCGCGCGGCCTGCCCGCGCTCAGCATCGGCTGGGGCGTGTGGGCCGGCACCGGCCTCGTGCACGACGACGCCGGTGCCCAGAACGTCGCGCAGATGGAGCGCCAGGGCATCCGGGCGTTCGAGCCCGCGCAAGGCGCCGCGCTGTTCCCCTGGCTGTGCCAGCGCCGCGAGGCGCATCTGATCGTGGTGCCCCTGGACTGGGCGGCCTTCGCGATGGCACGGGCCGGCCGCTCCGCGCCGCTGTGCCGCGACCTGCTGGCCGCCTTGCCGGCGGCACCGGTCACCACCACGGGCCTGGGTGAACAACTCGCCACCGCAGCGCCGGCCGAACGGCGCCGCCTGCTGGAGGGCCTGGTGAAGGAAGCCGTGGGGGCGGTGCTGCGCATCGCGCCCGCGCGCCTGGACCCGCGCAAGGCCCTGGGCTCGATGGGACTGAACTCCTTGATGGCCATGGAACTGCGCAACCGGCTCGAAGTCGCCACGGGCCGCTCGCTGTCGGCGACCCTGGCCTGGAACTACCCCACGGTGGAAGCGCTGGCCGCCCATCTGGCGGGCGCCGATGCCGCCGCGCCGGGGGCGCCACCGGCCCAGGATGCCCCCCCACCACCGGCCGCGCCCGTCGTGGCTGCCCTGTCCGATGAAGACGCCTTGCTGGCGCTGCGCGGCAACCGCCGCCGGGGAGGAGGCTGATGGCATCCGACGCGCTCAAAGGCCTGTCCGCGCTCAAGCTCGCGCTGATGGCGCGACAACTGCGCGAATCGGCCGAGCCGGTGCTGCGCGCCGACCCCATCGCGGTGGTCGGCATGGGCTGCCGCACGCCCGGCGGCGTGGAGTCGCCGGCCGATCTGTGGGAACTGCTGCGCGATGGCCGCGAGGCGATCCGCGAAGTGCCCGCCGACCGCTGGGACGGTGATGCCTGGTACAGCACCGATGCCGCCGCACCCGCGAAGTCGCTCACCAAATGGGGTGGCTTCCTCGACCGCATCGACGGCTTCGACGCCGCGTACTTCGGCGTGCTGCCGCGCGAGGCCGAGCGCATGGATCCCCAGCAGCGCCTGCTGCTCGAAGTCGCCATCGAGGCGCTGGACGACGCCGGCCTGTCCGAGGCGCACCTCCAAGGCAGCCGCACCGGCGTGTACATCGCGAGCTACCACAGCGACTATGCGCAGATGCAGCACAACGACCTGGCCGCCGTCGACGCGCGCACGCTCACCGGCACGCTGCACAGCGTGGTCGCCAACCGGCTGTCCTACCTGCTGGACCTGCGCGGCCCCAGCCTGTCGATCGACACCGCCTGCTCGTCCTCGCTGGTGGCGATCCACCTGGCCTGCCAGAGCCTGCGCAGCGGCGAAAGCGATCTCGCGGTGGCCGGTGGCGTGTCGCTGATGATCTCGCCCGAGCTGATGGTCTCGCTGTCCAAGGTCGGTTTCATGGCGCCCGACGGCCGCTGCAAGACCTTCGACGAATCGGCCGACGGCTTCGGCCGGGGCGAAGGCTGTGGCGTGGTGGTGCTCAAGCGCCTGGCCGACGCGGTGGCCGATGGCGACCGCGTGCTCGGCGTGCTGCGCGGCTCGGCCGTGAACTCCGACGGCCACTCCACGCTGCTGGCCGCCCCCAACGGCCTGGCCCAGCAGGCCATGGTGCGCGAGGCGCTGGACAACGCGCAGCTCGAACCCCACCGCATCGGCTTCGTGGAGGCCCATGGCACCGGCACCGCGCTGGGCGACCCGATCGAGGTGGAGGCCCTGGCCGCCACCGTGGGCCAGCCCGCGCCCGGCGCCGGCACCTGCTACATCGGCGCGGCCAAGGCCAACATCGGCCACCTCGAAGCGGGCGCCGGTGTGGTCGGCCTGATCAAGACCGTGCTGGCGCTGCAGCACGAGGCGATCCCGCCGCAACCCAATTTCACCCGCCTGAGCCACCACATCTCGCTCGCCGGCACGCGCCTGGCCGTGGCCACCGCGCTCACGCCGTGGCCGCGTGGCGCACAGGCGCGCTGCGCCGCCGTGAGTTCCTTCGGCGTGGGCGGCACCAACGCCCACGTGATCGTGGAAGAGGCCCCGGCGCTGCCGGCCGAGCCGTCCCCGCCCGGCGACGGTGCCGGGCACCTGCTGCCTTTGTCGGCCAAAAGCCCCGAGGCCCTGCGCGCCGTGGCGCAGCGTTGGGCCGGTTTCCTCACCCAGGGCGTGGTGGCCCTGCCCGATGCCGTGTTCACCGCCGCCGAGCGCCGCACGCACCACGATGTGCGCCTGGCCGTGGTCGGCCAGTCGGCTCAAGACATCGCCGCGCGCCTGAACCAGTTCGCGCTCGGCGAAGACGCGCCGGCGCTGGCCAGCGGCCAGCGCTCGTCCATCGCGCTGCCGCGCGTGGCCTTCGTGTTCAGCGGGCAGGGGCCGCAGTGGCACGCCATGGGCCGCGAACTGCTGGCCAGCGAGCCCGTGTTCCGCGCGGTGATGACCGAGTGCGACGCGCTGCTGCGCCCGCTCTCGGGCTGGTCGCTGCTGGACGCCCTGGCGGCGGACGAAGCGCACTCGCGGCTCGGCGAAACCGAGGTCGCGCAGCCCGCGCTGTTCGCTTTGCAAGTGGCGCTGGTGGCGCTCTGGAAATCCTGGGGCATCCAGCCCGATGGCCTGGTGGGCCACAGCATCGGCGAGATGGCCGCGCTGCACGTGGCAGGTGTGCTCCCGTTGCCCGACGCGATCCGCGTGGTCTGGCATCGGGGCCGCACCATGCAGCAGGCCACCGGTCTGGGGCGCATGGCCTCGGTCGGCTTGAGCGCCGAGGCCGCCGACGAATTCGTGAGGCCGTGGAACGGCCAACTCTCCGTGGCCGCGCTCAACGGGCCGCGCAGCGTGGTGCTCTCGGGCGACGCGAAGGCCCTGGACGAGGCGCTCGACCAGCTCACGGCACGCGGTGTGACCCACCGCATGCTGCCGGTGCAGTACGCCTTCCACAGCGCGCAGATGGCGCCGTTCCAGCAGCGGCTCACCGACGAACTCGCGGGCCTGCGCTGCGCGGCGCCGGGCGTGCCGGTCTACTCCACCGTCACCGGCGCCTTGCTCGACCCGCAGCCGCTCGACGTCGGCTACTTCGGCCGCAACGTGCGCCAGACGGTGCGCTTCGCCCCGGCCATCCAGGCCATGGCGGACGACGGCTTCGACGTGTTCCTCGAAATCGGCCCCCACCCGGTGCTCGGCGCCTCGATCGCCGAATGCCTGGCCGGTGCGGAGGTGGAGCCCCGTTTGCTGACCTCGCTGCGCCGCGGTAAGCCCGAGCGCGAAACCCTGCTGCAGGCCTGTGCCGGCCTGTACGCCGCCGGCCTCATGCCGGCCTGGGACGCGCTCCAGCCCGACGGCGGGCAGGTGGTGCCGCTGCCGGCCTACCCCTGGCAGCGCAAGCGCCACTGGATCCGCCCGCGCCCTGTTTCGACACCGAGCGTTTCAACGGCACAGGGCGCGGCCGTGCACCCCTTGCTCGGCCGGCGCCTGCCCATGGCGAGTCAGAAGATGCGCATCCACGAGGGTGATGCGTCCGCCGCGCACGCCTGGCTGAACGACCACCGCGTTTTCGGCCGCCTGCTGATGCCGGCCGCCGCCATGATGGACGTGCTGGGCGCGGCCGCGCGCGACCTGCTGCGGGCCGACGCCGTGCGGCTCACCGGCTTCACGCTCTCGCGCCCGCTGGTCATCGCCGAGGCGGACGAGCCGGCCACGCGGTGGCAGGTCTCGGCCACGCTGGACGAGGGTGGCGCCGTGGACCTCGAATTGCACCAGGCGCTCGATGGCGATGGGTGGCAGCCGGTGGCGAACGCCCGCGCCGTGGCCGCGAACGGTGCCGAGGTGGCCGATGCCGTGACCACCGACCAGACCGTGGACGCCTCGGCGGTCCACCAGCGCTTTGCCGAACTCGGTGTGGCCTTCGGTCCCCGTTTCCGCGTGCTGCAGGACGTGGCGTCCGGCCCTGGCGTGGCCAGCGGCTGGGTGGAACTGCCCGACGAAGGCCTGGCCACGGGCCATGCCCTGCACCCCGTGTTGCTCGATGGCGCGCTGCAGCTCTGTTCCGTGGCCGCGGGCCACGCCGGTGGCGGCCTGCCGCCCAGCCTCTACCTGCCGCTGGGGGTGGACGAGCTGCTGCTGCGCCCGTCGCGGTCGCGGCGCCTCCAGGTGGCGGCGAGCGTGGTCGAGACCGGCAGCTCGCTCACCGCGCGCGTGACCCTCTGCGAACCCGACGGCACCGTGGTCGCCCGCCTGGACGGCATGCGTTTCGCCCCGGCCGACGCCAGCGCCTTCGCGGCCGCCGATGCCAGCGACGGTTTGCTGTACGACCTGGCCTGGCAGCCCCAGCCGCTGCTCGCCGCCACGGCCGATCTGCAAGGCCGCTGGCTGCTGCTGGCCGACCGCTCCGGTGTGGCCGACGAACTCGCGGACCGCCTGACGCAGGCCGGCGCGCAGTGCGTGCGTGTGCGACCGGGCGACGCCCTGGACACCGCCGGCCCCTGGCGCGGCGTGGTGCATCTCTGGAGCCTGGACACGGCGCCGCTCGACTGGCCCGCCGAGCACGACGACGACTGGCTCACCGTGGGCAGCGCGCTCGCGCTGGTGCAGGGCCTGGGCGCCGCGCCCGCGCCGCTGTGGCTGGTGAGCCGGGGCGCGCAGGCGGTCAGCGGCCAGGAAGCCGCCGACGCCCTGCGGCCGCGCGCGGCCGGCCTCTGGGGCCTGGCGGGCGCGGTGGCGGTCGAGCACCCGGAACTGCAGGTCCATGCGATCGACCTGGACCCCACCGACACCGCGAACGCGGCCCTGAACCTGTTGACCGAACTGCGGCAACCGCCCGCGTCCCCGCAGCGCATCGCCCTGCGTGGCGCGCAGCGCTGGGCGGCCCGGCTGGTGCGCCACCGCCGGGGCGAGGGTGCGCGCCGCAGCGAGCCCCGCCACTGGGTGGTGGCCCAGGCCGGCACGCTCGACGGCGCGCGGCTGCAGGCCTCCACGCCCCACCGCCTGCAGGCCGGCGAAGTGCGCCTGCGCGTGCGCGCGGCCGGCATCAATTTCCGCGACGTGCTGCTCACCCTGGGCATGTACAGCGCGCCCGGCGTGCCGCTGGGCGCCGAGTGCGCCGGGGAGGTCACCGAACTCGGCGTGGGCGTCGAGGGGCTCGCGGTGGGCGACACCGTGTTCGGTTACGCGCCCGGCAGCCTGGGCACGGACGTGACAGTGCCGGCGGCCTTTCTCGCCAAGCTGCCGGCCGGCATGGCCGTGGAAGACGCCGCGGCCCTGCCGGTGGCGTTTCTCACCGCCCACCACGGCCTGCACCGCCTCGCCCAACTGCGGCCGGGCCAGCGCGTGCTGATCCACGCCGCCGCCGGTGGCGTGGGCCTGGCCGCGGTGCAGCTCGCGCTGCGCGCGGGCGCCCAGGTGTTCGCCACGGCGGGCTCGCCCGACAAGCGCGAGCTGCTGCGCCGGATGGGCGTGGCGCAAGTGATGGATTCGCGTTCGCTCGCCTTCGCCGACGAGCTGCGCGCCGCCACGAACGGGCAGGGCGTGCACGTGGTGCTCAACTCCCTGGCCGGCGATTTCATTCCCGCCACGCTGGGCGCGCTGGGCCAGGGCGGCACTTTCCTGGAACTGGGCAAGCGCGACATCCTGACCGTGGACAGCGCCGCCGCGCTGCGCCCCGACGTGCGCTACCACGCCTACGACCTGGGCTCCGAAGCCCAGGCCGACCACGGCCTGCTGCGGCCCATGTTCGACGACCTGCTCGAGGCCTTCGCCGATGGCAGTCTTGCGCCCCTGCCGGTGCGGATCTACCCACTGGAAGGCGCGCAGGAAGCCTTCCGCTTCATGGCGCAAGCGAAGCACGTGGGCAAGATCGTGCTGCGCGTGCCGCAGCCGGCGGCGATCGCCGCCGACGCCACCTACTGGATCACCGGCGGCCTGGGTGGCCTGGGCCTGGAAACGGCGCGCTGGCTGGTCGCCTCGGGCGCGCGCCACCTGGCGCTCAGCGGCCGCTCGGCGCCTGGCGACCACGCGCGGGCGGTGATCGCCGAGTTGCGCGCCTCGGGCGCCACCGTGAACACCTTCGAGGCCGACGCCGCCGACCGCGAGCGCATGGCCTCGGTGCTCGAGAGCCTTTCACGCACCATGCCGCCGCTGCGCGGCGTGGTGCACGCCGCCGGCGCCTTGGACGACGCCGTGCTGCTGCGCCAGACCTGGCCGCGCTGCCAGGCCGTGCTGCGCGGCAAGGCCCACGGCGCCTGGGTGCTGCACGATCTCACGCGCCACCTGCCGCTCGATCTCTTCGTGCTCTATTCCGCCGCCGGCCTGTGGCTGGGCGCGGCGGGGCAGGGGGCCTACCCTGCCGCGAACGCCGAACTCGATGCCCTGGCCCACGCGCGCCAGGGCCAGGGCCTGCCCGCCCTGAGCGTGGCCTGGGGCGCCTGGGCCGAGGTCGGCATGGCCGCGCAGTCGGCCAGCGGCGGCCACGGCGCGTGGGCCGCGCGCGGCCTGGGCCAGATCACGCCCGCCACCGGCTTCGCCGCGCTGGCGCAGCTGCTGCAGGAGGGCACCGCCCATGCGCTGGTGCTGCCGATCGACTGGACGCGCTTCCTGGCGCAGCTGCCGGCCGGGGCCGACGCGGGCTTCTTCCAGACCCTGGCCACCGCCATGCCCACCACGGCGCCCGCTGCCCCGCCCGCCGGGCCCGCGGTGCTGGAGCGGCTGCAGGCCATGCCCAGCGGCCAGCGCCGCGCGGCCCTCATCGCCTACCTGAGCGAGCGCACCTTGCAGGTGTTGGGCCTGGAATCGGCACAGCCACTGCAGCCTCGCATCGCACTCAAGGAAGTCGGCCTCGACTCCCTGATGGCGGTGGAGCTGCGCAACGCCCTGGCCAAAGCCTTCGCGCACCCGCTGCCGGCCACGCTGCTGTTCGACTACCCCACGCTCGACGCCCTGGCCACCAGCCTGCTGCGCACGCTGGGCCTGGAGGTCGAGGCGGCGCCCGCGCAATCGTTCGCCGCGCCCGCCGCCGCGCCGCCCGCGCTCGATGAACTGGCCGACCTCAGCGATGAAGAAGCCGAAGCCCTCTTGTTGAAGGAACTCGAAAGCGGGTCCTCGGAGCACACATGACAGACACCCCGCCGGGCGCCGAAGCGCTCACCCCCGTCAAGCGCGCGCTGCTCGAGATCCGCGATCTCAAGGCCCAGTTGGCCCGCGCGCAGGCGGCGCTGCACGAACCCATCGCCATCGTCGGCATGGGCATGCGCCTGCCCGGCGGTGTGCACGACGCCGAGAGCTTCGCCGAGCTGCTGTGGTCGGGCACCGACGCGATCCAGGGCATCCCGGCGGACCGCTGGTCGCTCGACGCGCTCTACGCCGAAGACCCGGACGCGCCGGGCAAGATGACCACGCGCTTCGGCGGCTTCATCGATCAGGTGGACCGCTTCGACGCCGAGTTCTTCGGCATCTCGCCGCGCGAGGCCGCCAGCATGGACCCGCAGCAGCGCCTCATGCTGCAGGTCAGCTGGGAAGCGCTGGAAGACGCTGGCCACGCCGGCCCCGAACTCGCGGGCTCGCGCACCGGCGTCTACCTGGGCGTGAGCAACAACGACTACGGCCGCGCGCTGTTCGCCCACCGCGAGCTGATCGACGCCTACTTCAGCACCGGCAACGCCTACAGCGTGGTGGCGGGCCGGCTGTCCTACTTCCTGGGCTTGCAGGGGCCGGCGGTGGTGGTGGACACCGCCTGTTCCTCCTCGCTGGTGGCGCTGCACCAGGCCTGCCAGGCGCTGCGCGCGGGCGAGTGCGACCGGGCGCTGACCGGGGCGGTGAACCTGATCCTCACGCCCGAGATGAACATCAACTTCTCGCGCGCCCGCATGATGGCGGCCGATGGCCGCTGCAAGACCTTCGACGCCGAGGCCGACGGCTACGTGCGCGGCGAAGGCTGCGCGGTGCTCGTGCTGCGCCGCCTCTCGGACGCGCTGGCGCAGGGCGACCGCGTGCTGGCCGTGGTGCGCGGCAGCGCGCTCAACCAGGACGGCCGCAGCGGCGGCCTGACCGCGCCCAACGGCCCGGCCCAGGAGGCCGTGCTGCGCGCGGCGCTGGCCTCGGCCCGGGTGCCGGCGAGCGCGATCGGTTATGTGGAAGCGCACGGCACCGGCACGCCGCTGGGCGACCCGATCGAGGTGGGCGCGCTCGGCGCGGTGCTGGGCGAGGGCCGCAGCGCGGCGCAGCCGCTGCCCATCGGCTCGGTCAAAACCAACATCGGCCACCTGGAAGCCGCCGCCGGCATGGCCGGCGTGATCAAGGTGGTGCTGGCGATGCAGCGGCGCGAGATCCCGCCGCACCTGCACTTCCGCACCGGCAGCCCGCACATTGCGTGGGACCGCCTGGCGCTGACCGTGCCCACGCAGGTCACGCCCTGGGCGCCGATCGAAGGCCGCCGCCTCGCGGGCGTGAGCTCGTTCGGCTTCAGCGGCACCAACGCCCACGTCATCCTCGAAGAAGCCCCGCAGAAGACACCCGCCCCGGCGGGCAAGGACCGCCCGCTGCACCTGCTGGCGCTCTCCGCGCGCGACGGCGCCACGCTGCAGGAACTGGTGCGCCGCCACGAGGCCGCGCTGGCCACGGCCACCGCGCCCCTGGCCGACCTCTGTTTCACCGCCAACGCCGGCCGGGCCCACTTCAGTCACCGCGTGGCCGTGGTCGGTGCCGACCTCGACGGGATCCGCCAGGGCCTGGCCCAGGCCGAGGCCAGCCAGGTGCAAGGCGCGCAGCGCCCGCAGGTGGCCTTCCTGTTCACCGGGCAGGGCGCCCAGTACGCCGGCATGGGCCGGGCCCTGTACGACAGCGCGCCGGTGTTCCGCCAGGCGCTGGACGACTGCGCCGCGCGCCTCGCGCCCCTGCTGCCGCGTGGCCTGCTGGAGGTGATCTTCGCCGCGCCCGGCGAGGCCTCGCCGATCAACGACACGCTCTACGCGCAGCCCACCACCTTCGCCATCGAGTACGCGCTGGCCGCGCTCTGGCGCTCCTGGGGCATCGAGCCGGTGGCCGTGATGGGCCACAGCCTGGGCGAGTACGCCGCCGCCTGCGTGGCCGGCATGCTCCCGCTCGACGACGCGCTGCGCTTGGTCACCGAGCGCGGCCGCCTCACGCACGCACTGCCCGCCGACGGCGGCATGGCCGCGGTCTTCGCGCCCGAGGCGGTGGTGACGGCCGAGCTGGCCCGCGCCGGCGGCGCGCTGACCATCGCCGCCTACAACGGTCCCGAGCACTTCGTCGTCAGCGGCCTGCGCACCGAGGTGGACGCGCTGCTGGCCCACCTGGATCGCGCCGGTGTGCGCGCCAAGGCGCTGCGTGTGCCGCACGCGGCGCATTCGCGCTGGATCGAGCCGGTGCTGCCCGAGTTCGGCCGCGCGCTCGAAGGCGTGCGCTCCTCGGCGCCGCAGATCGCGCTGGTGTCCAACCTCACGGGCCACTTCGCGGGCGTGGAAGAGATCGGGCGCCCGGGCTACTGGCTGGACCACATGCGCCAGCCCGTGCGCTTCGAGCAGTCCCTGCAGGTGCTGCTGGCCCAGGGCATCACGCACTTCATCGAGATCGGCCCGCACCCCGTGCTGCTGGGCATGGGCGCCGAATGCGCCGCTGGCGCGCCGGTCGAATGGTTGCCCTCGCTGCACCGCGAGCGCGCCGACTGGACCGACCTGCTCGAAGGCCTGCAGCGCCTGTACCTCGCGGGCACGGACGTGAACTGGGCCGCGCTCGACGCCGGCCAGGCCCGCCAGCGCGTGGCCCTGCCCACGTACCCCTTCCGCGAGCGCCGCCACTGGATGGACGTGGTGGGCCAGCCGGCCGCCCCGGCCGACGGCGCCGCCCGCCGCTGGGACACGCTCACGCGCGCGCTCCAGCGCCAGGCCGAACGCGGCCCGCTCGACCTGAACGCCGCCTCCTACCCCGCCAAGTGGGCCTGCCTGGAGCGCATCACCTCGGCCCACGCCGTGCGCACCCTGCGCGATGGCGGGCTGTTCAAGGCGGCGGGCGAGCGCCACACCCCGGCCCAGGTGCTGCAGCGCGCGGGCATCGCCGAGACCTACGGCCACCTGGTGCAGCGCTGGCTGGATCGGCTGGTCGCCCAGGGCGATCTCGTGCAGGAGGGCGACAGCTTCGTGGCGCCCGCGCCGCTGGCCGAGCCCGACCTGGCCGCGCTCTGGCGCGAGGCCGAGGCGCTGTTCGCCGACAACCAGCCCCTGCTGGCCTACGTGCGCCACTGTGGCGAGCTCGTGAGCCCGGTGCTGCGCGGCGGCGAAAGCCCGCTGGAAACCCTGTTCCCCGGTGGCGGCTTCGAGCTGGCCGAGGGCCTGTACGAGCGCTCGGCCACCATGCGCTACATCAACGCGCTCGCGGCCTCGGGTTTCGAGGCCCTGGGCGCCTCGGTGGCACCGGGGCGCCAGCTGCGCGTGCTCGAGGTCGGTGCCGGCACCGGCGGCACCACTGCCTCGCTGCTGCCCGCCTTGCCGGCCGACCGCACGGCCTACCGCTTCACCGACGTGTCGGACTTCTTCATGGACCGGGCGCGCGAGCGCTTCGCGGCGTACCCCTTCGTGAGCTACGGCGTGCTGGACATGGACCGCGATCCGCTGGAGCAGGGCGTCGCGCCGCACAGTTTCGACGTCATCGTCTCGGCCAACGCGGTGCACGCCAGCAAGGACCTGCGCCTGACCCTCTCGCGCCTGCACCAGCTGCTGGCCCCGGGCGGCGTGCTGCTGCTGGTCGAGTCCACCGTGCACATGGCCTGGTTCGACATGACCACCGGCCTGATCGAAGGCTGGCAGCATTTCGCCGACGACCTGCGCACCGACAACCCGCTGCTGCCGCCCGCCACCTGGCTGCAGGCGCTGCGCGACGCCGGTTTCGACGCCGCGGGCGCCTGGCCCCAGGCCGGCTCCAGCGCCGAGTGGCTGGGCCAGCACGTCATCGTCGCGCGCGTGCCCGGCGATGCGTCGGCGGGCACGCCGGCGGCGCAGGCCGGCGAGGTGTCCGAGGCGATGGCGCCCAGCGCCACCCCGGCCCAGACCCCCGCCGGCGTCCTGCGCGAGCAGCTGGAAGCGGCCCTGCCGGGCGAACGTCTGGAGCTTTTGCGTGAATTCGTGCGCGATCGGGTCGTGCGTGTGCTGCGCCTGGACAAAAACGACACACCAGGGCGGCATGATCGCCTGATGGACCTGGGTTTCGACTCTCTGATGGCGGTGCAGCTGCGCAACCAGCTGGGCGCCAGCCTGGGCCTGGACAAGCCCTTGCCCGCCACCCTGATGTTCGACTACCCGACGATCGACGCCCTGGCCAGCCACCTGCTGGGCCGCCTGGCGCCGCCCGAGGCCCCGGTGCCGGGGGCCCCGACGGGCATGGAAGTTGCACCCGCCCCGGCGGTGCTGGGAGAGGCCGCGGTCGCGGCCATGAGCGATGCGGACATCGAGGCCCTGCTCCTCGACCGCCTGGGAAAACCATGAACGACGAGCGTCCGAACCCCGCTGCGGCGCCGCAGGAGCCCGCGGCCCTGTCGCCCCTCAAGCGCGCCTTCCTGGCCCTGGAGGACGCGCAGTCGCGCCTGGCGGCCATGGAGCGCGCCGCGCGCGAGCCGATCGCGGTGATCGGCCTGGGTTGCCGCGTGCCCGGCGGCGGGAACGACGCCGACAGCTTCTGGCGCCTCATGCGCGACGGTGTGGACGCCATCGGCCCCACGCCCGCCGACCGCTGGGACATGGACGCGCTCTACGACGCCGACCCCGAAGTCCCGGGCCGCATCGCCACGCGCCAGGGCGGCTTCCTCGGCCCGGTGGACCAGTTCGACGCCGGCTTCTTCGGCATCGCCCCGCGCGAGGCGCAGGGCATGGACCCGCAGCAGCGCCTGCTGCTCGAAGTGAGCTGGGAAGCGCTGGAGAACGCCGGCCAGGCGCCCGACCGGCTCGAAGGCTCGCGCACCGGCGTCTACGTGGGCGTGACCGCCAGCGACTACGCCTACATGCAGCTCATGAGCGGCGACCGCTCGCTGCTCGACGCGCACTTCACCTCCGGCATGGCGCACAGCATCGTCTCCGGCCGCCTCTCGTACCTGCTGGGCCTGCAGGGCCCCAGCCTGACGCTGGACACCGCCTGCTCCTCCTCGCTGGTGGCGGTGCACCTGGCCTGCCAGGCCCTGCGCAGCGGCGAGTGCCGCATGGCGCTGGCCGGCGGCGTCAACCTCATCCTCTCGCCCGACCTGTACATCGCGCTGTCGCACTCGCGCATGCTCGCGCCCGACGGCCGCTGCAAGACCTTCGACGCCTCGGCCGACGGCTTCGCGCGCGGCGAAGGCTGCGGCATGGTGGTGCTCAAACGCCTGAGCGACGCCCAGGCCGATGGCGACCGCGTGCTGGCCGTCATCCGTGGCAGCGCGGTCAACCAGGACGGCCCCAGCAGCGGCCTGACCGCGCCCAACGGCCCGGCGCAGGAAGCCGTGATCCGCGAGGCGCTGGCCCGCGCGGGCGTGGCACCCCACGAAGTGGGCCTGGTCGAGGCGCACGGCACCGGCACCCAGCTCGGCGACCCGCTGGAGGTGCAGGCCCTGGGCGCGGTGTTCGGCAAGGACCGCGAGCAGCCGCTGTGGCTGGCCTCGGTCAAGACCAACATCGGCCACCTGGAGGCGGCCGCCGGCATCACCGGCCTCATCAAGCTGGTGCTCTCGCTGCAGCACCGCGAGATCCCGGCCCACCTGCATTTCAAGACGCCCAGCCCGCACATTCCCTGGGCCGACCACGCGCTGCGCGTGCCCACCGAGCACACGCCCTGGCAGCCCATCGGCGGGCGCCGCATCGCCGGCGTGAGCTCCTTCGGCTTCAGCGGCACCAACGCGCACGTGGTGCTCGAAGAAGCGCCCGAGGCCCCCGCGCTGCCGGCCCGCCCGGCGCGCGCCGCGCACCTGATGGCGCTGTCGGCGCGAGACGAGACCGCGCTCGCCGCCCTGGCCGCGAGTTACGCCCAGGCCCTGCGTGGCCGCGACGACGCCGAGCTGGCCGACATCTGCTTCACCGCCAACGTCGGTCGTTCGCACTTCGCGCAGCGTGCCACCGTGCTGGCCCACAGCGTGGCCGAACTCTGCGAGCGCCTCGACGCGCTCGCGCGCGGCGCCGAAACCGAGGGCGTGAAAACCGCCCGCGTGACGCGCCGCGACCCGCCACGCATCGCCTTCCTGTTCACCGGCCAGGGCGCGCAGTACGCCGGCATGGCCCGAGGCCTGTACGACAGCGAGCCGGTGTTCCGCGCCGCGCTGGACCGTTGCGCCGCCTTGCTCGCGCCGCAGCTCGAACGGCCCTTGCTGTCCGTGCTGTTCCCGCCCGAGGGCGAGACCTCGCCGCTCAACGAGACCGCCTACACCCAGCCCGCGCTGTTCGCGGTCGAATACGCGCTCACCGAATGGTGGCGCGCCTGGGGCGTCGCGCCGCAGGCGGTGATCGGCCATTCGGTGGGCGAACTCGTGGCGGCCTGCGTGGCCGGCGTGTTCAGCCTGGAAGACGCGCTGCGCCTGATCGCGGTGCGCGGCCGCCTGATGCAGGCGCTGCCCGCCGGCGGCGGCATGGCGGCGATCTTCACCACCGAGGAACAGGCGAAAAAAGCCATCGAACCCTACCGCGACAGCGTGTCGCTGGGCGCCGTCAACGGCGTGGACCAGGTCGTGATCTCCGGCGTGCAGGCCGACGTGGACGCGGTCTGCCGCGAACTGGCGGGGCAGGGCGTGCGCACCCAGGCCCTGACCGTCTCCCACGCCTTCCACTCGCCCCTGGTCGAGCCCATGCTCGACGCCTTCGAGCGCGAGGCGGCGCAGCTGCGCTTCTCGCGCCCCGGCCTGCGCGTGGTGTCCAACCTCAGCGGCGCGCTGGCGAGCGAGGCGTTCACCCGCGCCAGCTACTGGCGCCAGCACGTGCGCGAGGCGGTGCGTTTCGGCGACGGCCTGCAGGCGCTGGCCGCGTTGCGGCCGGACGTGTGCATCGAGATCGGCCCGCACCCCACCTTGCTGACCATGGCCAGCCGGGCCTGGGGCGATGCCGGCCCCACGCTGGTCGCGTCCCTGCGCAAGGGGCGCCACGACGGCGAACAGATGCTCGACGCCGTCGGCGCGCTGTACCTGGCCGGTGCCGACTTGAACTGGCGCGCCGGTGGCCCCGGCCGCACGGTGGACCTGCCGTCCTACCCCTTCCAGCGCGAGCGCTGCTGGTTCCAGGCCAAGCCACCCGCGCCGGTGCCCGCGGTGCGCGGCCGGGGCACGGGCCATCCCCTGCTCGGCACGCGGTTGCGTGGCGCGGGCAGCGAAACGGTTTTTGAATCCCGCCTGAGCGCGGACGAGCCCACTTTCATGCGCGAACACCGGGTGCAAGGCCACGTGGTCGTGCCGGCCACCGCCTACCTCGACACCTTGCTGACCGCCGCGCGCCAGCTGTTCGGCCAGGGGCCGGTGGCGGTCGAAGACATCACCGTGCAGGAAGCGATGCTGCTGGCCGACGACGGCGCCGCGCGCACGCTGCAGGTGGTCTGCGGCGCGGCGCGGCAGGGCGGCGCGGTGGCGGTCACGCTCAGCAGCCTGGGTGAAGACGCCGCCGACGCCGAACCCTGGGTGGCCCATGTGTCGGGCACCTTGCGCGCGGGCGCCGCGCCGGCTTCGACGGGTTCCCTGGCCGCCCTGAAGGCCGCATGTTCGGAGCCGGTGGACATCGCCGGTTTCTACGAAGGTTTCGCGCGCCGTGGCCTGGACTTCGGCCCCGGCTTCCAGTCCATTCAAACCCTGTGGCGCGGGCCGTCGCAGGCGGTGGGTGAGATCGCCCTGACCGATGCGCTGGCCCGGGAAACCGGCGCCTACGGCATGCACCCCGTGCTGCTCGACGGCTGTCTGCAGGTGCTGGCCGCCGCGCTGCCCACCGACGGCGAGGAAGGCCTGTACCTGCCCATCGGCATCGGCCGCTTCGCGCTGCACGGCACGCCCGGCGCGCGCTGCTGGAGCCATGTGAACGTGCTCGCCAGCAGCGCCGAATCGAGCCGCGCCACCGTCACCGTCTGGCAGGCCGACGGCACGCTGCTGGCCGAGCTGGCCGACGTGCAACTCAAGCGCGTCTCGCGCGACGCGCTGGCGCGCCTGGGCGAGCGCTGGCTCGACGACTGCCTGTACGAGACCGTCTGGCGCGCCGCGCCGGCGCTGGTGCAGGACGCCGCGCCGCAGGCCCCGCTGCCGCTGCTGAGCGCGCAGGCCATGCAGGCCTTGCCCGCGCTGCGCCAATCGGCGCGCCTGGACGCCTACGACGCCTTCATTCCCCAGCTCGAAGCCTTGTGCGCCGAGTACGTGGTGCGCACGCTCTCGCGCCTGGGCTGGGCGCCCGCCGTGGGCGAACACGCCATCGAAGCCGCCCTGGCCGCGCGCCTGGGCGTGCAGGCGCGCCACCACCGCCTGTTCGGCCGCCTGCTGGCCATCCTGGGCGAGGTCGGCCTGCTGGCCCGCGAGGCTTCCGGCTGGGTGGTGCGCCGTGCCCTGCACGAGGCACAGCCCGAGACCGAACTGGCGCGCCTGAAGGCCGCCTACCCGGACGCCACCGCCGAGCTGGAGATGACCGGCCGCGTGGCCGCCGAGATGGCCGAGGCCCTGCGCGGCGAACGTGAGCCCATGCAACTGCTGTTCCCCGGCGGTTCGCTGGACACCGCCGAGCGCATGTACCGCGACGCGCCCACCGCCCAGGTCTTCAACGGCCTGATGACCGAGGTCATGCTCGCCGTGATGGCCCACCAGGCCGCCGGCAGCGGCCGGCCGCTGCGCATCCTGGAAATCGGCGGCGGCACCGGCGGCACCACCGCGCGCGTGGCGCCGCGCCTGCCCACGCAGGGCGTGGAATACACCTTCACCGACATCGGCCCGCTGTTCGTGGCGCGCGCCAGGGAGCGCTTCGCCGCGCACGGCTTCATGCGCTTCGCGGTGCTCGACCTCGAACAGGACCCGAAGTCTCAGGGCTTCGATCCGCAGAGCTTCGACGTGGTCATCGCCGCCAACGTGATCCACGCCACCGCCGACCTGCGCCGCACGCTCGACCGCGTGCGCGGCCTGCTCGTGCCGGGCGGCCTGCTGGCCATGCTGGAGGTGACGGCGCCGCAGCGCTGGTTCGACCTCACCGTGGGCCTCACCGAAGGCTGGTGGGCCTTCGACGACACCGACCTGCGGCCCGACTACGCCACCCTGCCGCGCGAGGCCTGGCTCTCGCTGCTGGCCGACCGGGGCTTCGAAGAACGCACGGCCCTGCCCGAAGGCGGCGGCCACCAGGGCACGCTGGCCCTGCAGTCGCTGCTGCTGGCGCGCGCCGCCGGCCCGGCCGCGCGCCGCTGGCTGCTGTGGGCCGACGAAGGCGGCGTGGCCGCAAAACTGGCCGATCGACTGCGCGCTCGCGGCGATCAGTGCGTGCTGGTGCGCGCGGGTGAACGCTTCATGTCGGGTGCCGACGGCACCCTCAGCATCAACCCGGCGTCCGCCGCCGACCACCGCCGCGTGTTCAGCGAGCTGCAGGCCGCGGGCCAGGCGGTGCACGGCGTGGTGCACGCCTGGTCGCTCGACGCCGAGCCCTGGGAAGGTCTCTCGGCCAGCCAGCTGAGCGCCGCGCAGACCGTGGGCGCCGTGAGCGGCACCCTGCTGGCGCAGGCGCTCATCGGCCTGGGCGCGCCGCCCCCCTTGTGGTTCGCCACGCGCGGTGCCCAGCGCACCGACGAGGGCGATCGCGCGCTCAACCCGGCGCAGGCACCGGTGTGGGGCCTGGCCAAGGCGGTGGCGCTGGAACACCCCGAACTGCGTTGTGCCTGCGTGGACCTGGAAGAGGGCGCGGAGATCGAGGCCCTGCTGGCCGAACTCGACGCGCCGGCGGCCGGCCCGTCGGCGTCGAAGCAGATCGCCTGGCGCGCGGGCGAACGCCGCGCCGCGCAACTGGCGCACCTGCGGCGCTCAGCCGTCACGGGCAGCACCGGCCGCCCGGCCGCCTACCGCCTCGCGCCCGCCGTCCGGGGCGCGCTCGACGAACTCGGCCTGCAGCCGCTGGAGCGCCGCGCGCCCGGTGCCGGCGAGGTCGAGATCGCGGTGGAGGCCACGGGCCTGAATTTCAAGGACGTGCTCAACGTGCTGGGCATGTACCCCGGCGACCCGGGCCCGCTGGGCGGCGAGTGCGCCGGCCGCGTGAGCGCGGTGGGCCCCGGTGTGACGCACCTGCGCGTGGGCGATGCCGTGCTGGCCGTGGCCGGCGGCAGCTTCGCCTCGCACGTCATCGCGCGCGCCGCCTTCGTGCAGCCCCGGCCGGCCGGCCTGAGCGCGGAAGAGGGCGCGTCCTTCCCGATTCCTTTCGTCACCGCCGAGTTCTGCCTGGGCCACCTGGCCGGCATGAAGGCCGGCGACCGCGTGCTGATCCACGCGGCGGCCGGCGGTGTCGGCATGGCGGCGGTGCGGCTGGCGCAGCGCGCCGGTGCCGAGGTGTTCGCCACCGCCGGCTCCGAAGCGAAACGCGAGCTGCTGCGCGCCATGGGCGTGCCGCACGTGATGGATTCGCGCAGCGCCGACTTCGCCGACGAGGTGCTCGCGCTCACGCAAGGCCGGGGCGTGGACACCGTGCTCAACGCGCTCTCGGGCGAGCTGATCGACGCGGGCTTTCGGGCGCTGGCCGATGGCGGCTGCTTCGTCGAGATCGGCAAGCGCGGCATCAAGACACCCGAGTGGGTGCAGGCGCTGAACCGGGGCCTGCGCTACCACATCGTGGACTGGGGCGAAACCGGCGAGCGCGACCCGGCGCTCATTGGCGGCATGCTGGCGCGCCTCGTGGCCGAGCTGGGCGAAGGCCGGCTGGCCCCGCTGCCGCGCCACGTGTTCGCGCTGGACGAGGCCGAGCGCGCCTTCCGTTTCATGGCCCAGGCCAAACACACCGGCAAGGTCGTGGTGCGCCACGGCGCGGCCGCGCCGGCCTCGGTGCGCCGCGACGGCACCTACCTCATCACCGGCGGCCTGGCCGGGCTGGGCCCGGTGGTGGCGCGCCGGCTCGCCGAGCAGGGCGCGGGCCGCGTGGTGCTGATCAGCCGCCGGGGCGTCACGCCCGAGGTGGCGCCCGTGCTGGATGAGATCCGCGCGCTGGGCACCACCGTGGTGGCCGAGGCGGTGGACGTGAGCGATGGCGAGGCCATGACCGCGCTGCTCGCGCGCATCCGCGCCAACGGCCCGCCGCTGCGCGGCGTGGTGCACAGCGCCGGGGTGCTGGACGACGCGGGCCTGCTGCAGCAGGACGCGGCGCGCTTCGAGCACGTCTTCGCGCCCAAGGTGCGCGGCGGCTGGCTGCTGGACCAGCTCACCCGCAGCGACGCGCTGGACTTCTTCGTGTTGTTCTCCTCCGTGGCGGCCGTGCTCGGCTCGCGCGGGCAGGCCAACCATTCGGCGGCCAACGCCTTCCTCGACCTGCTGGCCCACGAGCGCCAGGGCCGGGGCCTGCCGGGCCTGAGCATCAACTGGGGCGCCTGGACGGAAGTGGGTGCGGCGGCGGATCGCCAGCTCGCGCAGCGCCTGGCCGCGCAGGGCATCGGCGCGCTCACGCCGCCGCAGGGCCTGCTGGCTTTCGAGCGCCTGCTGGCCCAGGGCGAGGCCCAGGCCGCCGTGCTGCCGATCGAGTGGCCGCGCTACCTGCAGGCGATGGGCCTGTCCACGCCGCCGGCGTTCCTGGCCGGCGTGGCCGGGCAGGTCGCCGTGGCGATCACCTCCGCCAAGGCCGGCGCTAGCGCACCGGCCGCCGGCCTGCGCCAGCAGCTGCAGGACGCACCGCCCGGGCGCCGTCGCCCGCTGGTGGCGGCCTTCGTGCGCGAGCGCGCGCTCAAGGCGCTGGGCGTGGACCCGGCCCGCGCGGTCGATCCGCGCACGCCGCTGGGCGAGCTCGGCCTGGACTCGCTGCTCGCGGTGGAACTGAGGAACACGCTGGGCTCGGCGCTGGGGCAGACGCTCTCGGCCACCCTGCTGTTCGACTACCCGACCATCGACACGCTCACCGATTACCTGCTCAACGACGTGATCCAGCCGCCCGCGCCCGCAGCGCCCGAGGCGGTGGCGGTCACGGTCGAAGAGCCGGCCAGCATGGTGGACGCGATCGAAGACCTTTCCGACGAAGAAGTGGACCGCTTGCTCGCGCAACGCGCGCAACGCAAGGGATGAAGACGACATGAGCGACTTTCTCGACCGCATCAGCAAACTCTCGCCCAAGCGCCTGGCGCTGCTGGCGCTGGAGCTGCACGAAAAGGCGGAAGCCGCCGGCACGCATTCCAACGAGCCGATCGCGGTGATCGGCATGGGCTGCCGCTTCCCCGGCGGCGCCACCAGCCCCGAAGCGTTCTGGGACCTGCTCGAAGCCGGGCGCGACGCGATCCGCGACGTGCCCGCCGACCGCTGGGACAAGGACGCCTTCTTCGACGCCGATCCCGACGCCCCGGCCCGCATGTCGGTGCGCAACGGCGGCTTCCTGGACGACGTGGCCGGTTTCGACCCCGCCTTCTTCGGCATCTCGCCGCGCGAGGCCCTCACCATGGACCCGCAGCAGCGCCTGCTGATGGAGGTCTCGTGGGAAGCGCTGGAGCAGGCCGGCCTCTCGCCCGAAGGCCTGGCGGGCTCGCCCACCGGCGTGTTCTTCGGCCTGTGCAACAGCGACCACTTCCACCGCGTGCTGCAGCGCGGCAGCGACAGCATCGACGCCTACATCGCCTCGGGCAACGCGCACAGCGTGGCCTCGGGCCGCGTCTCGTATTTCCTCGGCCTGCAGGGCCCGGCGATGTCCATCGACACCGCCTGCTCGTCCTCGCTGGTGGCGCTGCACGTGGCCTGCCAGAGCCTGCGCAGCGGCGAATCGCGCACCGCGCTGGCCGGTGGCGTGAACCTGATGTGCTCGCCCGAGACCACCATCGCCCTGACCAAGGCGCACATGCTCGCGCCCGACGGCCGCTGCAAGACCTTCGACGCTTCGGCCGACGGTTTCGCGCGCGGCGAGGGCTGCGGCGTGCTGGTGCTCAAGCGCCTGAGCCACGCCCAGGCCGACGGCGACCGTGTGCTCGCCGTGATCCGGGGCAGTGCCGCCAACCAGGACGGCCGCAGCGGCGGCCTCACCGTGCCCAACGGCCCGGCGCAGGAAGCGGTGATCCGCGCCGCGCTGGCCGACGCCGGCGTGGCCCCGGCCGACATCGGCTATGTGGAGGCCCACGGCACCGGCACCTCGCTCGGCGACCCGATCGAGGTGCGCGCCCTGGCCGGCGCGCTCGGCCCGGGCCGCGACGCGGCGAACCCGCTGCTGATCGGCTCGGTCAAGACCAACATCGGCCACCTCGAATCGGCGGCCGGCGTGGCCGGCGTCATCAAGGTGATCCTCGCGCTGCAGCACGGCCGCATCCCCCGACACCTGCATTTCAGCGAACCCAGCCCGCACATCGCCTGGTCGCAGTACCCGGTGAGCGTGACGCGCGACGGCCATGCCTGGCCGCGCGGCGAACGCCCGCGCCTGGCCGGCGTGAGTTCCTTCGGCTTCAGTGGCACCAACGCGCACGTCGTGATCGAAGAGGCCCCCGCGCCCGTGGCCGCCGCCTCGGGTGACCAGCGCCCGGTGCACTGCCTGCCGCTCTCGGCCCGTTCTGAGCCCGCCCTGCGCGCGCTCGCTGCCCGCTTCGCCGACGCGCTCGCGGCTGGCGCGCCGCTGGCGGACGTGGCCCACAGCGCCGGCGTGGGCCGCTCGCATTTCGCCGAACGCCTGGCCGTGGTGGCCAGCGACGCGCAGGAAGCGCGCGCCGCCCTGCAGGCTTTCGCCCAGGGTCGCGAACACCCCGCGCTGCACCGGGGAACTGCCACGCCGGGCGTGGCCCCCGAGGTGGTCTTCCTTTACACCGGCCAGGGCTCGCAGTACCCCGGCATGAGCGAGGCGCTGTACGCCGCCTCGCCGCTGTACCGCGACATCATCGACCGCTGCGACAGCCTGCTGGGCGCCGACGCCCAGGGCCGCACGCTCAAGTCCGTGCTGCGCGCCGGGCCGGCCGAAGGCGCGGCCATCCACGAAACCGCCTGGACGCAGCCGGCGCTCTTCGCCGTCGAATACGCGCTCACGCAGCTCTGGCGCGCCTGGGGCATCGCGCCGGCGGCCGTGATCGGCCATTCGGTGGGCGAGTACGTGGCGGCCTGTGTGGCCGGCGTGTTCACGCTCGAAGAAGGCCTGAAACTCATCGCCGAGCGCGGCCGCCTGATGCAGGCGCTGCCGCCCGGCGGCGCCATGGCCGCCGTGTTCACCTCGGCCGACGAGGTGGGCCGGGCCATCGCGCCCATGGCCGACCGGCTGGCCATTGCCGCCATCAACGCGCCCGACAGCGTGGTGGTCTCGGGCGATGCGAAGGCCGTCGACGCCTTGCTCGCCGACTTCGCCACGCGCAACGTGCAGGGCCAGAAACTGTTCGTCTCGCTCGCCGCGCACTCGCCCCTGGTGGCCCCCGCGCTGGACGCGATGGAAGCCTGCGCGCGCGCCGTGACCATGCGCGCGCCGCAGATTCCCGTGGCCTGGAACGTCACCGGCGGCGCCTCGCTGCCCGCGCCGGGCGCGCCCGATGCGCGCTACTGGCGCGACCACCTGCGCGAGCCGGTGCGCTTCGCCGAAGGCATCGCCTCGCTGGCGGCGCAGGGCTACCGCGTGTTCCTGGAAGTCGGCCCGCATCCGGTGCTGATGGCCCTGGCCCAGCGCAGCCTGCCCGAGCAGGACCACCTGCTGCTGACCTCACTGCGGCGCGAGAAGAGCGACTGGCACGAACTCAACGCCAGCCTCGCCGCGCTGTACGTGCGGGGCGCGGCGGTCGACTGGGCCGGCGTGGACCGCCCCTACGCGCGCCAGCGCGTGGACCTGCCGACCTATCCCTTCGAACGGCGCGATTTCTGGATCACGCCGACCGCCGAAAAAGCCGTGCGCGCGCCGGCGCCCAGCGGCCTGCCGGGCCGGCGCCTGCCGACCGCCGTGCCGATCTTCGAGACCCTGCTTTCGCCCACGAGCACGCCCTACCTGGCCGACCACGTGGTGCAGGGCGTGGTGCTGGTGCCCGGCCCGCTGCTGCTGGAACTCGCGCAGGGCGCGGCCCAGGCGGTGAACGGCCGTGCCTTGCGCGCGGTCGAGGCCTTCGAGATCGTCGAACCCCTGGTGCTGCCCGAGGCGGGCCGCACGGTGCAGACCCACCTGGGTCCCGAGTCCGGTGGTTCGCAGCCCTTCTCCGTCTACAGCCAGGCGGCCGATGGGTCGGGCGAATGGCACCTGCACGCCAGCGGCCGGCTGCAGCCCGGCAGCGCGCAGCAGGCCCAGGCCGGCGCCGACACCACCAGCTTCACCGCCACGCGCGACGCGCTGGGCGTGGCCACCAGTGGCGAGGGCTACCACCAGCGCCTCGAAGCCCTGGGCATCCACCTCGGGCCCGCTTTCCGCAGTCTGCAGGAAGTGCACCGCCGCGACGGCGAGGCCCTGGCGCGCATCGCGCTGCCCACCGCCTGCGCCGACGAGCCCGTGACCTGGGCTCACCCCGCGCTGCTCGACGGCGCCTTGCAATCCATCGGCCTGACCCTGCCGCAGACCGAGGACACCGAACACACCTACCTTTTCACCGGCCTGGACCGCATCGACCTCGCCGGCCCGCTGCCCGCCAGCCTGTGGTGCCATGCCCGCCTGCTCAACGCGGCGGGCCAGGAGCCGCAGCCGCCCGAGTGGCAGGCCGAAGTCACCCTGCGCTCGCTCGACGGCGGCGTGCTCGGCCAGATCCGCGGCGTGCACCTGCGCCGCGCCTCGCGCGACGCGCTGGCACGGTCCCTGGGCCATGCCTCGGGCCATGGCCTGTTCCATGAGGTGGTGTGGGAAGACGCGCCGGCCCATGCGCCGGCCGCTGCCTCGCTGCCCGATCCCGCCGGCCTCGCGCCGGCCCTGCGCGAGCGCTTCGGCGCGCTGGCGGCCGAGCACGGCCTGGCCGTGTACGAACGGCTGCTGCCCGAACTCGATCGCCTGAGCACCGACCACGTCGCCACCGCCTTGCGCCAGCTCGGCTTCGACGACACGCCGGGGCGCGGGTTCGACACCGCCGGTGAATCGCAGCGCCTGGGCGTCGTGCCGCGCCACGAACGCCTGTTCGCGCGCCTGCTGCAGATGCTGGCCGAAGACGGCCTGCTGCGTGGCGAAGGGGATCGCCACACGGTGCTGGCCCGCCTGGGCACTGCCGATGCCGCCACGCGCTACGACACGTTGATGCAGACCTTCGGCGAGGTCGACGGCGAACTGCGCACGCTGCGCCGCTGCGGGCCCGCGCTGGCCGCCGTGCTGCGCGGCGAGCAGGACCCGCTGCAGCTGCTGTTCCCGGGCGGCTCGTTCGACGAGGCGCGCAAGCTCTACGTGGACTCGCCCTACGCGCAGACCTACAACCGCGCGCTCGGCGAAGCCTTGCAATCGGCCATCGCCCAACTGCCCGCCGGCGCGCGCCTGCGCGTGCTGGAAATCGGCGCCGGCACCGGCGGCACCACCACCTACGTGCTGCCACTGCTGCCCGCCGAGCGCACCGAGTACACCTTCACCGACCTCTCGCCGCTGTTCCTGGAGCGCGCGGCCGAGAACTTCGCCGCCTATCCCTTCGTGCGCCACGCGCTGCTCGACATCGAGCGCGACCCGTTGGCGCAAGGCTTCGCGGCCGGTGCCTACGACATCGTGATCGCGGCCAACGTGCTGCACGCCACCGCCGACCTGGCCCAGACCCTGCGCCACGCCAAAAGCCTGATGGCACCCGGCGCCCTGCTGTTCCTGCTGGAAGGCGTGGCCCCGGAACGCTGGGTGGACCTCACCTTCGGCCTCACCGAAGGCTGGTGGCGTTTCACCGACACGGCCCTGCGGCCCGACTACCCCCTGGTGCCGCGCTCGGCCTGGCTGGCCACGCTGCAAGGCCTGGGCTTCCAGGGCGCCTGCGCGGTGCCCGACGACCGCTGGACCACGCGCGGCGCGGCCCAGCAGGCGCTGATGCTGGCGCAGGCCCCGCTGGGCGGCCAGACCTGGACCCTGGTGGGCGACGTGCAGGGCCTGGGCCAGGCGCTGGCCGAGCGCCTGCGCGCGCGCGGCGACCAGGTGCAAATCCTGGCGGCGGACGCCGCGCCGCCCGCCGGCGCGCTGGGCGAGATCATTTACCTGGCCGGCCTCGAACTCGCAGAGCGCGGTCTCGACGACCGCGAAGCCGCCACCCTGACTCACACGCTCGCGGGCGAAACGCCGCGCCGCTGGCTGGCGGCGGCCGCGCAAGGGCAGGGCCGCATCCGGTTCGTGACGCAGGGCGTGCAAGGCGGTGCCGGTGGAGCCATGAGCCCGGGCGCCGCCTGGCAGGCGCCGCTGTGGGGATGGGGGCGTGGCTTCTCGCTCGAACAGCCCGGCGCCTGGGGCGGCCTGATCGACCTGCCTTCGGCCTCGACCGCGGACACGCTGCTGGAAGCGCTCGACGCGGTGGACGGTGAAGACCAGGTGGCCTGGCGCGATGGCCAGCGCCGTGTGGCGCGCCTGGTCCAGGCCGACACGCCGCCCGCCGCACCGCTGAGTTTCAGCGCCGACGCCTGTTACCTCGTCACCGGCGGTTTCGGCGGCCTGGGCCTGGTGGTGGCGCGCTGGCTGGCGGAACACGGCGCGCGCCACATCGCCTTGCTGGGCCGCCGGCCCGACCTCGGTGCGCCCGGCGTGGCCGAGATCGAGGCCCTGGGCGCGAAGGTACACACCGTGCAGGCCGACGTGGCCGACGAGGCCGCGATGGCGCGCGCCTTCGAACAGCTCAAGCGCGACGCGCCGCCGCTGCGCGGCGTGATGCACGCCGCCGCCGCGCTGAGCGCGGCGCCGCTGCTCCAGCTCGACGACGCGATGGTGCGCCAGATGCTGGCACCCAAGCTCGCGGGCACGCTGGTGCTCGAGCGCCTCACGCGCGGCATGCCGCTCGATTTCCTGGTGCTGTTCTCCTCGACCACCGCCTTGCTCGGCGCCTCGGGGCTGGCCCACTACGCGGCCGCCAACACCTTCCTCGACACGCTGGCCGAGGCCAGCAACGCCTCGCGCCGCGTGATCTCGGTGAACTGGGGCACCTGGGAGGTGATGCGGCTGGCCTCCAGCGACGACCAGCGCAGCTACCGCGAAGGCGGCCTGCAGCCCATGGCCGCCGCCGACGCGCTGGACGCGCTGGGCCGCCTGCTGGGCGGCACGGCGCGGCAGGCGGTCGTGGCCCAGGTGGACTGGAGCGCGCTCAAGGCCTTGCACGAGGCGCGCCGCTCGCGCCCGCTGCTGTCGCACCTGGGCATCGCACCGCGCGCCGCCGTGGTGGAAGCGCCGCGCGCGGACAGCGGGCCTTCGCTGCAGGCGAGGCTGGAGGCCGCGCCGCCCGCGATGCGCCACGACCTGCTGGTGGAGTTCGTGCGGCAGGAGGTGGCCTCGGTGCTCGGCTTGGCCGGGCCCGCCGTGGTGCCGATCGCCACCGGGCTGTTCGACCTGGGCATGGACTCGCTGATGGCGGTCGAACTCAAGCGGCGGCTGGAGCGCGGCGCCGCCCGTGCGCTGCCGTCCACGCTGACCTTCAACTACCCCAACGTGGGCGCGCTCGCGCGCTTTCTGGAAACCCAGCTCACCGTCAAGCCGGCCGCACCCCCGGCACCCACCGCGGCGCCCGCCACGGTGGCCGAGGTCGAGGTGCCCGATGCCGATGCGGACCTGGATTCGCTCAGCGACGACGAACTGGAAGCCCGCTTGCTGGCCAGACTGGAGCAGACCCGATGAAATACCGTTCTCTTGGCATGCGCCTGACGATCATCTTCGTGGCCCTGTGGGCGGCCGAGGAGGCGCTCACCGGCGTGCTCCTGCAGCGCTACGGCCTCGCGCAGGTCGTGTGCCTGCGCTTCGCGCTGCACCTGGCCCTGTTGTGGATGCTGTTCGGGCGCGGCAACGGCCCCTCGCTGTGGCGCACGCGCCGGCCGGTGTCGCAGCTGTTCCGCGCCGCGATGATGGTGGGCATGCCGGCCTGCTGGTCGCTGGGTGTGCAGCGCGGCCTGGCGCCGGTCACCTTCCTGGCGGTGTTCTGGATCGCGCCCCTGATGATCCTGGGCCTGTCGCGCCTGGTGCTGCGCGAGCGCGTGCCGCTCAGGCTCTTCGGCTTCGCGGCGGCGGCCAGCGTGGGCGTGTTCCTGCTGCTGGGCCCGCACGCGCTGCCCCGGCCCGAGTTGCTGGTGTTCCCGGTGGCCATGGCCGCCTGCTTCAGCGTGTACGTGGTGATGACGCGCCTGCTGCACGCCGAGCCCACCCGCGTGAACCTGTTCTACACCGGCCTGGGCGCCTGCCTGCTGCTGTTGCCGCTGATGCCCTCGGGCTGGGTGACACCGAGCGCGCCCGACCTGCTGCTGCTCGTGGGCGTGGCGGTGCTGGGCCTGGGCGCGTTGCTGGCGCTGGAGCGGCTGACGGCGGTGGCGCCGATCTCACGCACCGCGCCGCTGCTGTACCTGCAGATCGGTTTCACGCTGGCCTTCGCCTGGGTGGCATCGCACCCGCTGCCGGGCCTGATCGCCGTGGGCGCCGTGCTGCTCGCCGCCGGCCTGTGGCTCGCGCTGCGCCAGCGCCGGCGCGGGTCTTCCTGGCACATGACCTCGCTGCTGGCCGACACCGGCCACGCGGGCTTGGACTGAAGGAGGTGACAGGGTGACTGCCAACCGCCGCGCCATCCTGCTGATGCTGGCCTTCGTCCTGCTGTGGGCGGGGATCGAGGCCATGGCCGCGAACGTGCTGCGCCACTATTCCCCGTACCAGGTGGTCTGGACCCGCTATGCCGTGCACCTGGCGCTGATGCTGGCGCTGTGGGGATGGCGCGAGCCGGCCTCGCTCTGGCAGACGCGCCGCCCGGTGTTCCATGTGGCGCGCTCGCTGCTGATGCTCGGCATGCCCGCGTCCTGGGTGATCGGCATGCAGATGGGCGTGCCCGGGCATTCGGTCATGACGATCTTCTGGATCAGCCCGGTGCTGATCCTCGGGCTGGCCTGGGTGTTTCTGCAGGACCGCGTGCCGCTGCTGGTCTGGGTGGCCACCTTCGTGGCCTGCCTGGGTGGCCTGCTGGTCAACGGCCTGTACGGGCTGCCGGGGCCGTCGCTGCTGGTCTATCCCCTGGGCATGGCCCTGTGTTTCAGCGTCTACGTGGTGATGACGCGCTCGCTGCGCACCGAAACCACCCGCACCAACCTGTTCTACACCGCCGCCGGCGTGTTCGTGGCGCTCACGCCCGCCATGCCCGGCCTGTGGATCACGCCGCCGCTGACCGACCTGCTCACCATGGTGGCGATCGGCCTGCTCGGTTACGTGGCTTTGCTGGCGCTGGACCGCTCCGCCGCCGCCGCGCCCGTGAGTATTTCGGCACCCTTCGCGTATTTACAAATTGCCTTCACCGTGCCGCTCTTCTGGGTGGCAGGGCTGGGGCATGATATGTCGGTCCCGCGCATGGCGCTGGGGCTCCTGTTGATCGTTGGTGCTGCGCTCTGCCTGTGGCTGCGCGAGCCGCGCCTGCATGCCCGCGACGCGGTGATGGCGCGGTCGACGCCGTGATGAAGTTTTCAGTGAGGAAGTGATATGCAGTCAGATCGGACCAACCCCCCTGAATCGACGCCCGCCCAGCCGGCGCCCGCCGCCGATCGGCGCAACATGCTGCAGAACGCGCTCGGCGCCATCGAGCGCCTGCAGTCCCGCCTGGACGCGGTCGAGAACGCCAAGCACGAGCCGATCGCCATCGTGGGCATGGCCTGCCGCGTGCCCGGTGGCGCGGAAGACGCCGACAGCTTCTGGAACCTGCTGACCGAGGGCAAGGACGTGGTGGGCGAGGTGCCCGCCGACCGCTGGGAGGTGGACGCGTACTACGACCCGGACCCGAGCAAGCAGGGCAAGGCGCGCACCAAGGCCGGCGGCTTCCTGAAAGACATCGACCAGTTCGAACCCAGCTTCTTCGGCATGTCGCCGCGCGAGGCCGCGGGCGTGGACCCGCAGCAGCGGCTGCTGCTGGAGGTGGCCTGGGAGGCGATGGAGCACGCCGCGATCCCGACCGACCAGCTCGACGGCAGCCTGACCGGCGTGTTCGTCGGCATCACGTCGATGGACTACTCCAACCGCATCGACGTGGCCGACCCGGCCCGCAGCGACATCTACCTGGCCACCGGCACCGCGCTCAACGCGGCGGCCGGCCGCGTGTCCTTCACCTTCGGCTTCCGTGGCCCCTGCATGGCGATCGACACCGCCTGCTCGTCCTCGCTGGTGGCCATCCACACCGCCTGCCAGAGCCTGCGCAACGGCGAGAGCAACCTGGTGCTGGCCGGCGGCGTCAACGCCATCCTCTCGCCCGACCCCTTCGTGCTGATCTCCAAGTGGGGCATGTTGTCGCCCGACGGCCGCTGCAAGACCTTCGATGCCTCGGCCAACGGCTTCGTGCGCGGCGAAGGCTGCGGCCTGATCGTGCTCGAGCGCCTGTCCGACGCCGTGGCCAACGGCCGCCGCATCCTGGGTGTGATCCCGGGCTCGGCGATCAACCAGGACGGCCGCTCCAGCGGCCTGACCGTGCCCAACGGCCTGGCCCAGCAGGAAGTGGTGCGCCAGGCGCTGGCCTCGGCCCGCCTTAAACCCACCGACGTGAGCTACGTCGAGGCCCACGGCACCGGCACCTCGCTGGGTGACCCGATCGAGGTCGAGGCGCTGGCCGCCGTGTACGGCGAAGGCCGCGCCATGCACCAGCCCTTCGAGGTCGGTTCGGTCAAATCCAACATCGGCCACCTCGAAGCCGCCTCCGGCGTGGCCAGCGTGATCAAGCTGGTGATGGCGCTGCGCCACCAGAAGCTGCCCGCCAGCCTGCATGTGAAGCAGCTCACGCCGTCCATCCCCTGGGACACGCTGCCGGTGCGCGTGAGCACCGCGCTGCACGACTGGAAGCCGGTGGGCGACGCGCGCCGCATCGCCGGCGCCAGCGCCTTCGGCTTCAGCGGCATGAACGCGCACGTGCTGGTGGCCGAGCCGCCCGCCGCGCCCGCGCTGGCCGCCGCGCCCGCGCGGCCGCTGTACGCCATGCCGCTGTCGGCCAAGAACGACGCGGCGCTGCAGGCGCTGGCGCAGCGCTACGCCGACCACCTGGAACAACGCCCGGCCGATGCCCTGGCCGACGTGTGCGCCACCGCCGCCATCGGCCGTTCGCACCATCTGCTGCGCACGGTGCTGGTCGCGGCCGACCGCGCCGGCATGTTGACCCAGCTGCGCGAACTCGCCAGCACCGGCCAGTCGGCCGTGCAGGGTTCCGTCTCGGCCAGCGGCCGCAACCGCGTGGCCTTCCTCTTCACCGGACAGGGCGCGCAGTACGTCGGCATGGGCCGCGAGCTCTACGACGCCGAGCCCGTGTTCAAGGCCACGATCGACCGCTGCGCGGCCGTGCTCGACCCCTTGCTGGGCCGGCCGCTGCGCGAGGTGATGTTCGAAGAGACCGGTGGCAGCCTGGACCAGACCGGTTTCACGCAACCCGCGCTGTTCGCCATCGAGGTCGCGCTCGCGGCCACCTGGCGCAGCTGGGGCATCGAGCCCACGGTGGTGATCGGCCACAGCGTGGGCGAATTCGCCGCCGCCGTGGTCGCGGGCGTGTTCAGCCTGGAAGACGGCGCGCGCCTGATCGCGGCCCGGGGCCGCCTGATGCAGGCGCTGCCGGCCGGTGGCGCCATGGTGGCGGTGCAGGGCGACGCGGCGCTGGTGCAGCGCGAGATCGCGCCGCACGCCGACAAGGTGTCGGTCGCCGCCTTCAACGCGCCGGGCAACTTGGTGATCGCCGGTGCCGGCGCCGAGGTGACGGCCATCGCGGCGCGCCTGGCCGAGCAGGGCCTGCGCACGCAGGCGCTGTCGGTGTCGCACGCCTTCCACTCGCCGCTGATGGACCCGATGGTCGCGGAGTTCCGCCAGCTCGCCGCCAGCGTGACCCACTCGGCGCCCACACTCACCTGGATCTCCAACCTCGACGGCGCGCCCATGGACTGGGCGAAATGGGGCTCCCGCATGGCCGACTACTGGGCCAGCCATGTGCGCGCACCGGTGGCCTTCGAGAGCGGCGCGCGCGCGCTGGCCGCCACGCAGTGCGACGTGCACCTCGAAGTCGGGCCCAACCCCACGCTCATCGGCCTGGGCATGCAGTGCGTGCCCGAAGGCACGGCGACCGACTGGCTGCCCTCGCTCAAGCGCAGCAAGGGCGGCTGGGAACAGATGCTCGACAGCGTGGCGCGCCTGTATGTGCGTGGCGCGAAACTGAATTGGACGGCCGTGCAAGGCCCGGGCGTGCGCCACAGCCTGGAGCTGCCGCTGTACCCCTTCCAGCGCCAGGCCTACCTGGTGCCCTTCGCGCCGCGCGCCCGCCGTGTGGCCGGCGACTCCGTGCACGACCTGCTCGGCGAGCGCCTGAACGTGGCCGGTGTGGCCGCGCAGTTCGAACGCACGGTGGACGCCACCAGCCCGGCCTGGGTGGTGGACCACGTGATCGCGTCCGAGGCCGTGATGCCGCTGACCGCCTACCTCGAAGCCGCCCTGGCCGGGGCGCGGCAGGCCGACCCGGCCGTCACCGGGCTCACGGCGGTGGAGATCGGCGAACCCATGCCCCTGCTCGACGGCGAACAGCGGCTCATGCAGGTCTCGGTGGACAAGGCTTTGGGCGGTGCGCCCTCGCGCGTGCGGGTGTTCAGCCGCGACGCGAAGCGGCCCGACGCCGAATGGACCCAGCACGCCAGCGCCGAGCCGCTGCGTGGCCCTGTCGAGGCGGTGCCGGTGTCGCCCGTGGCCGACGCGGCGAAGCGATTGACCAACGAGGTCGAGGTCGCGCCGTTCTACGAGAAGGTGCGCAAGCTGGGCGTCGATTTCGGCGCCGGCTTCCGCGGCATGCGCCGCGTCTGGTGCGGCGAGGGCGAGGCCATCGGCGAGATCGTGCTGACCGACGCGGTCCAGGCCGATGCCGGCAAGTACCTGATGCACCCCGCGCTGCTCGACGCCTGCTTCCACACCTCGGCGGTCGCCATGGACACGCTGCCCAGCGCCAACGACGGCCGTTTCTACCTGCCCATCGGTGTCGACCGCTACCTCTGGAACGCCACGCCCACCGCCACGCTGCGCAGCCATGCGCGCGTGCGCCCGGCGCCGCCGCACAGCGACATGCTGGTGCTCGACGTGCACATCGAGACGCCCGACGGCCAGCCCGTGGCCCTGCTCGAAGGCCTGCGCTGCCGCCGCGCCAGCCGCGAGTTGTTCCGCCAGCGCGTGGACGCGCAGGTGGCCGACTGGCTCTACGAACTGCAATGGAAGCCCGAGGCCCTGGTGGCCGAGCCCGCCACCGCCGAAGGCACCTGGCTGGTGTTCGACGAAGGCCAGGGCCGTGGCCAGCGGCTGGCCGACGAGATCGCCCAGCGCGGTGGCCAGGCCCTCCGTGTGCTGCCTTCGGGCAGCGCGGCCGGAGCGGGCGCCACGGTGATCGACGAGACCCAGGCCGGCGAGTACGCCCGCCTGATGGCCAAGGCCGCCGAGAGTGGCGCGTTGCGTGGCGTGGTGTCGCTGTGGCCGCTGCGCGTGCCGGCGCTGCGCGACGACGACCTGCCCAGCGCGGTGCAGCGCTTCGGCGTGGACGCCGCGCTGCTGACCCTGCAGGCCCTGGCGCAGGCCGGGCTGCCGTCGGCGCCGCGCCTGTGGATCGCCACCGCCGGCAGCCAGTCGGTGGACGGCACCGAGGAACTGCGCATCACGCAGGCCCCGGTGGCCGGCCTGGCGCGGGTGGCCGCGACCGAGCACCCCGAGCTGCGCGTGACCCTGGTGGACCTCGATCCGCAGGCCACGCCCAGCGACGCGCGCCTGCTGCTCGACGAAATGCTGTCCGGCAGCGAAGAGAACCAGGTCGCCTTGCGCAAGGGCGTGCGCTACGCCGCCCGCCTGGCGCGCCAGCCGCGCTCCAACGCGCCGCACATCGACGACGCGCCGATCCGCCTGAACATCACCGAGCGCGGCACGCTCGAAAACCTGACCCTGGGCACGCTGGAGCGCCGCGCACCCGGTAAAGGCGAGGTCGAGATCCGGGTGCGCGCCAGCGGCCTGAACTTCCGCGACGTGCTCAGCGCGCTGGGCATGTACCCCGGCGAGATCCGCCACCTGGGCAGCGACGCCTCGGGTGAGGTCGTGGCCGTGGGCGAGGGCGTGACGCAGTTCAAGGTCGGCGACCGCGTGGTCGCGATGCTCGAAGGCGCCTTCTCCAGCCACGCGATCGCGCGCTGGGAGTTCGTCGCACCCCTGCCCGACGGCGTGAGCTTCGAGCAGGGCGCCGCGATCCCCACCGCCTACCTCACCGCCGACATCACGCTCAACCTGCTGGGCAAGATGAGCAAGGGCGACCGCGTGCTGATCCACTCGGGCGCGGGCGGCGTGGGCATGGCCGCCATCGCGCTGGCCCGCCGCGCGGGCGCGGAAATCTTCGCCACCGCCGGCAGCCCCGAGAAGCGCGAGGAACTGCGCCGCCTCGGGGTGCACCACCCGCTGGACTCGCGCAGCGACTCGTTCGCCGACGAGATCGCCCGCATCACCGAAGGCAAGGGTGTGCGCCTGGTGCTCAACTCGCTGGCCGGCCAGCTGCTGGATCGCAGCTTCGAATGCCTGTCCGACGGCGGCGTCTTCCTCGAGATCGGCAAGCGCGGCCTGTGGACGCACGAGCGCGTGGCCGAGCTCAACCGGGGCATCGAGTACCACATCGTGGACTGCAACGACAACGCGCGCGACACCCCCGAGATCGTGGGCCAGATCTTCACGCGCGTGCTGCAGGAGATCGAGTCCGGCGTGCTGCCGTGGCTGCCTTGCACCACTTTCCCGTTCGAAAACGCGCCCGACGCCTTCCGCTACATGGCGCAGGCCAAGCACATCGGCCGCGTGGTGTTCCGCCACCGCGTGGACCCGCGCAAGGTCACGCAGGCGGTGCGCGACGACGCCACCTACCTCGTCACCGGCGGCCTCAAGGGCCTGGGCCTGCTGGCAGGCCAATGGCTGGCCGGCGAGGGCGCCCGCCACCTGCTGCTGGCCGGTCGCAGCGAACCCGATGCGACCGCGCGCGACGCCATCGCCGCCATGGAAGCCGAGGGCGTGAGCGTGAAGACTGTCTCGGCCGACGTGGCCACGGCCGACGGCATCGCGCGCCTCATGGCCGCCCTGAAGGACATGCCCGCGCTGGGCGGTGTCATCCACGGCGCGGCGGTGCTCGACGACGGCGTGCTCATCAAGCAGACGCCGGAGCGCTTCGCTACCGTGATGGGGCCCAAGGCCGACGGCGCGTGGCGCCTGAGCGTGGCCCTGGAGCGCGCCGGTCACCGGCCCGACTTCGTGGTCTTCTACTCCTCGCTGTCGGCCGTGTTCGGCTCGGCGGGGCAGGGCAACTACGTGGCGGCCAACGCTTTTCTCGATGCGCTGGCGCGCCAGCGCCGCGACGCGGACCGCTCCGCCCTCAGCGTCAACTGGGGCGCGTGGAGCGAGGTGGGCATGGCGGTGCGCGCCGGCACGGTCTCCAAGGCGGGTGCGCAAGGCCTGGCCTCGCTGTCGCCGGCCGAGGGCATGCAGGCGCTGAGCGTGCTGCTGCGCGACAACGCCACCCGCAGCTCGGTCGCGCCGATCGACTGGGCGCTGCTGGGCCAGCAGATGCCGGCCGGGCAGGCGCCCAGGCTCCTGTCGGACCTGCTCGCGGCGGCGCAGAACCGCGGCGGCGGCCAGGCCCAGGGCAGCGCCGCGCGCGTGGACTACGCCAGCCTGCCGGCCAAGGAGCGGCGCGAACAGCTCGTGACGCTGGTGCGCCGCGAGCTGGCCACCGTGCTGGGCCTGGCGGGTTCGCCGCAATCGATCCCGGTCGACCAGACCTTCACCGCGCTGGGCCTGGACTCGCTCACCTCGGTGGAACTGCGCAACCGCCTGCAACAGGCGCTGGGCCGCAGCGTGGCCGCCACGGCCGCCTTCGAATGGCCCTCGGTGGGCGAGATGGCGACCCACCTGAACAGCCTCTATGGCGATGACGACACCTCGGATGCCTCCGACGCCGACAGCCGGGAGGAACTCACGTTGTGAGCGATACCGTTGAGTTGATCAAGCGGCTTCAAGGGCTGGACATCCATCTGAAACTCGACGGAGACCGGCTCAGCGTCAACGCGCCCAAAGGCGCGGTGACGGCCGAACTCCGCGAGGAACTCGGGCGGCGCAAGGACGAGGTCAAGGCCTACCTGGCGGCGCACGGCACCGCGCCCGCCCGCTCGGTGCTGCCGGCGCTGGAGCGCGTGCCGCGCCAGGCCGACATGCCGATCTCGCACACCCAGCAGCGGCTGTGGTTCCTGCGCCAGATGGACCCCACCAGCCACGCCTACAACATCGCGGCGGCGCTGCGCATCACCGGGCCGCTGGACGAAGCCGTGCTCGAGCGCGTGCTGGCGGTGCTGGTGGCGCGGCACGAAAGCCTGCGCACGCGCTTCATCTCGGTGCAGGGCGAGCCGCGTTTCGTGATCGACCCGAACGCCCGCGTGCACCTGGACCGCATCGACATCTCGCACCTGCAGGGCGCCGCGCGCGACGCGGCGTGCAAGCAGGCCATCGAAAGCATCGCGCGGCGCCCGTTCGACCTGTCGCAGGCGCCCTTGATTCATGCCGGCCTGATCCGCGAGAGCGGGCAGCAGCAGGTGTTCGCCTTCGCGCTGGACCACATCGTGTCCGACGGCCTGTCGCTCGGCATCTTCATGCTGGAGTTCCGCGACCTGTATTCGCGCCTGGCGACGGGCCACGAAGTGACGGTGGTCGAGCCGCCCATCCAGTACTACGACTACGCCGAATGGGAGCGCCGCGCCTTCGCGCAGGGCGCGATCGACGAGCACCTGGCGTTCTGGAAGCGCGAACTCGCCGGCCTGCCGTCGATGCTGCAGCTGCCCACCGATCGGCCCCGCCCGCCGGTGCAGACCACCCACGGCTCGCGCTGCGCGCTGCAGCTCACGCCCGCCTTCTCCGACCGCCTCAAGGCCTTCGGCCGCGCCGAGGGCACGACGCTGTTCATGGTGATGCTCTCGGCCTTCCAGGTGCTCATGCACCGCTACAGCGGCGAGACCGACATCGCCATCGGCTCGGCCATCGCCAACCGCAACCGCTCCGAGGTCGAGCACACCATCGGCTTCTTCGCCAACAACCTGGTGCTGCGCGCCGACCTGAACGGCGACCCGACGGTGCGCGAACTCATGGTCCGCGTGCGCGAGCGCGCGCTGCGGGCCTACGCGCACCAGGAGATGCCGTTCGACATGCTGGTCGACGAGCTGGGCACGCGCCGCGAGCTGGACCATTCGCCGTTGTTCCAGGTGCTGTTCGTGCTGCAGAACCTGTCCATGACCAGCCTGGAACTGCCCGGCCTGCGTTGCGACAGCGTGGACCTGGACGTGACCGCCTCGCGCTTCGACCTGTCGGTGGACGTGTTCGACATCGTGCACGGCCTGCGCTGCTACTTCGAATACAACACCGACCTGTTTGACGTCTCGACCATCGAGCGCATGCTCAACCACTACCGCAAGCTGCTCGAAGGCTTCGTGGAGCGGCCGGACGCGCGCGTGAGCGAACTCGCCCTGCTGACGGACGGCGAACAGCGCCAGCTGCTGCTGGACTGGAACGCCACCACCATGCCGTACCCGACCGAGCAGACCGTGCACGGCCTGTTCGAGGCGCAGGCCCGGCGCACGCCCGACGCGGTGGCGCTGCAGTTCGAGGACGTGGCGCTGAGCTACGCCGAACTCAACGCCCGGGCCAACCAGCTGGCCCACCACCTGCGCGCCCTGGGCGCGGGGCGCGAGTCGCTGGTCGGGGTGTGGATGGAGCGCAGCGAAGACATGGTGGTCGCGGTGCTGGGCGTGCTCAAGGCCGGCGCGGCCTACGTGCCGCTCGACCCGGCGTTCCCCAAGGACCGCATCGACTACATGATGGAAGACGCGGAGCTGTCCATCGTCGTGACCCAGTCGGCCCTGGCCGAAGGCCTGCCCGCCGGCATCCGCGCGGTCTGCATGGACCGCGACGCCGCCACGCTCGCGACCCAGCCAGCCGCCGACCCGGCGCCCCTGGCGGCTTGCGGCGACCTGGCCTACGTGATCTACACCTCCGGCTCCACCGGCCGCCCCAAGGGCGTGATGCTGGAGCACCGCGCGGTGGTGAACTTCCTGCTGTCCATGCACCGCGAGCCGGGCATCACGGCGCAGGACCGTTTCGTCTCGGTGACCACGCTGTCGTTCGACATCGCGGGCCTGGAAATCCACGGCCCGCTCACGGTCGGTGGCACGGTGGTGCTGGCCTCGCGCGCGACCGCGCTCGACGGCGTGCGCCTGGCGGCGCTGCTCGACCGGTCCGAGGCCACGCTGCTGCAGGCCACGCCGGCCACCTGGCGCCTGCTGCTGGAAAGCGGCTGGCAAGGCCGGCCCGGCCTGAAGATGCTGTGCGGCGGCGAAGGCCTGCCGCGCGACCTGGCCGACAAGCTGCTGGCCACCGGCGGCGAGCTGTGGAACATGTACGGCCCGACCGAGACCACCATCTGGTCCACGGTCTGGCGCGTCACCGACACGCAGCGCGCGATCTCCATCGGGCGCCCGATCGCCAACACCCAGGTCTATGTGCTGGAGCCTTCGGGCCTGCCGGCGCCGGTGGGCGTGGGCGGCGAGCTGTGCATCGGTGGCGACGGCCTGGCGCGCGGCTACCGCAACCGCGACGACCTGACGGCCGAGAAGTTCGTGACACTGGACCTGCCCGGCGTGGGACCGACGCGGGTCTACCGCACCGGCGACGTGGTGCGCTTCCTGGCCGACGGCCGCATGGAGTTCGTCGGCCGGCGCGACCACCAGGTCAAGGTGCGCGGCTTTCGCATCGAGCTGGGCGAGATCGAAACCGTGCTCGCGAAACACGAGGGCATCAAGGACTGCGTGGTGCACGTGCGCGAGGACACGCCCGGCGATCAGCGCCTGGTGGCCTATGTCGTGAGCCAGCCCGGCGCCACTTTCGAGACCGAGGCCGCGCGCGCCACGTTGCGCGTGCAGCTGCCCGAGTACATGGTGCCCAACCTCTTCATGGTGCTGGAGGCGCTGCCGCTCACGCCCAACGGCAAGGTGGACCGCAAGGCCCTGCCGGCGCCGGCGCTGGTGGTGGACGAGGCGGCCGACGTCGCCGACGAGGCCCTCATGACGCCGGTGCAGCGCCAGGTCGCCGCGCTCTGGCGCGAGGTGCTGAACACCCAGCGCGTGGGCCTGCACGCCAACTTCTTCGACCTCGGCGGCCACTCGCTGCTGCTGGTCCGGTTGCAGTCGGCGATGCAGCGCGAGTTCGGCAAGGAGTTCCCGCTGGTGGAGCTGTTCCAGCGCACCACCGTGGCCGCCCAGGCCGAACGCATGTCAACACCGGTGGGCGCCAGTGGGGCGCTGGAGCGCGCCCGCGCGCGCGCCGCCAAACAGATTCAGGGGTAAGGGGATGGGTCCCAGCGAGAAATTTCCCGAGCACGCCATGGCCATCGTCGGCATGGCGGGGCGCTTCCCGGGCGCGCGCGATCTGGACGCGTTCTGGCGGAACATCCGCGAGGGCGTCGAGTCGCTCGAACCGTTCAGCGACGCCGACCTGCACGGCGCGGGCGTGGACCCGACCCTGAGCGCGCAGCCTCAGTACGTGCGCAAGGGCACGGTGCTGGAGAACGCCGACCACTTCGATGCCGGCTTCTTCGGCATGTCGCCGCGCGAGGCGCAGGTGATCGACCCGCAGCAGCGCATCTTCCTGGAGTGCGCCTGGGAGGCGCTGGAGCACGCGGGTTACGCGCCCGGCGCGATCGCGCAGGCCGTCGGCGTCTACGCCGGCGCCAGCATGAACACCTACCTGCTGTCGCAGATCCTGCGCGACCCGGCGCTGGCCGCCTCGGTCGGCGGCTACCAGCTCATGCTGGGCAACGACAAGGACTTTCTCTGCACGCGCGTGTCCTACAAGCTGGACCTGCACGGACCCAGCATGACGCTGCAGACCGCCTGCTCGACCTCGCTGGTGGCGGTGCAGGTGGCCTGCCGCGCGCTGGAGCGGCACGAGTGCGACATCGCGCTGGCCGGTGGCGTGTCGGTGAACTTCCCGCAGCGCGGGGGCTACCTGTTCCAGGAGGGCATGATCCTCTCGCCCGACGGCCACTGCCGGCCGTTCGACGTGGACGCCAAGGGCACGCGGCCCGGCGCCGGTGCCGGCATCGTGGTGCTCAAGCGCCTGGCCGATGCGCTGGCCGATGGCGACACCATCCACGCCGTGATCCGCGGCGCGGCCATCAACAACGACGGCGCCGGCAAGGCCGGCTACACCGCGCCCAGCGTGGACGGCCAGGTGGAGGCCATCGCCACGGCGCAGATGCTGGCCGGCGTGGAGCCGCGCAGCATCGGCTACCTGGAGGCGCATGGCACCGCCACGCCGCTGGGCGACCCGATCGAGATCGCGGCGCTGCGCCAGGTGTTCGAGGCCGGCACCGCCGACCAGGGCTTCTGCCGCCTGGGCTCGCTCAAGGCCAACCTGGGCCACCTCGACGCCGCCGCCGGCGTGGCCGGCCTGATCAAAACCGTGCTGGCGTTGCAGCACCGCGAGCTGCCGCCGCTGGTGAACTTCCGCCAGGCCAACCCGCAGCTCGGCCTGGACCGCTCGCCGTTCACGGCCAGCGCCCAGGTCGCGCCCTGGCCAGCGGGGGATGCGCCGCGCCGCGCGGGCGTGAGTTCCTTCGGCATCGGTGGCACCAACGCCCACGTGGTGCTGGAGGAAGCGCCCGAGCTGGAGCGCGCAGAAACCAAAGGCCAACCGCAATTGCTGGTGCTGTCCGCGCGCAGCGAGGCCGCGCTCGAAGCCGCCACGCAGCGCCTGCGCGAGCACCTCGCCGGGCCCGGCGCGGCGCAGGACCTGCGCGACGTGGCCTGGACGCTGCAGGAAGGCCGGCGTGCCTTCCCGCACCGCCGCACCCTGGTGGCCGCGACGGCCGCCGACGCGGTGGCCGCGCTCGGTGCGCCCAAGCGCGCCCCGGTGCACACGGCCCGCCACGAAGGCGGCGAGCGACCCGTGGCCTTCCTGTTCAGCGGGCAGGGCAGCCAGTTCGCCGGCATGGGCGCCGACCTGTACGCGCAGCACGCCGTGTACCGCGATGCGATCGACCGCTGCGCCGAGCTGCTGCGCGAGCCCCTGGGCCGCGACCTGCGCGAAGTGCTGTTCGCCCCCGCGGGCGACCTCACCATCAACGAAACCCGCTATGCCCAGCCGGCGCTGTTCGTCACCGAGTACGCGCTGGCGACGCTGTGGCAGTCGTGGGGCGTGCGCCCGGCCGCGATGTTGGGCCACAGCATTGGCGAGTACGTGGCGGCCCACCTGGCCGGCGTGATGTCGCTGGCCGATGCGCTCACCCTGGTGGCCGCGCGCGGCCAGCTGATGCAGGGCATGGCGCCCGGCGGCATGGCGGCGGTGCAGCTCAGCGCTTCCGAGCTGCAGAAGTGGCTGGCCACGCCGGCCGGCACGCTGGAGATCGCGGCGGTGAACGCGCCTGGCCTGTGCGCCATCTCCGGCCCGCACGAAGCGCTCGACGCCTGCCTCAAACAACTGAAGGAGCAGGGCATCGACGCCCAGCCGCTGCACACCTCGCACGCGTTCCATTCCTCGATGATGGAAGGCGTGCTCGCGCCGTTCACCGCGCTGGTCGAGAAGATGGCCCTGGCCGCGCCCGGCGTGCCCTACGTGTCCAACGTCACCGGCCTGTGGATCACACCGGCCCAGGCCACCTCGCCCGCGTACTACGCCGAGCACCTGCGCCGCGCCGTGCTGTTCGAGGCCGGCGTGCGCACGCTGGCGGCCGATGCCTCGCTGCACCTGCTCGAGGTCGGCCCCGGCCGCTCGCTGGCCACTTTGGCGGGCATGACGCTGGGCGTGGAAGGCGTGCGCCGCACCAGCCTGTCCATGGGCAATGCGCGCGACGCCCGCCAGGGCTCGCAGGCGGTGCTCGACGCCGCCGGCCGCCTCTGGCTCGCGGGCGTGTCGCTCGACTGGGCCGGCCTGCACGGCCCGGTGCGGCCGCACCGCGTGCCGCTGCCCACCTATCCGTTCGAACGCAAGCGCCACGCGGTGGACCCGGCGGCGCCCAAGGCCGCGCCCCCCAAGGCGGCGGCCCCGGTGGCGGAGGCCGCCGTGCAGCGGCCCGTCGACGACTGGTTCTGGGAACCTTCCTGGCAACGCGCGGGCGCCTTGCCGACCGCTCTGTCGCCGTCCACCGAGGCCCAGGGCCGCTGGCTGGTGTTCCGGGGCGACGATGCCGCGTCACAGGCCCTGGCGAGCGCGCTGGCCGGGCAGGGCGCCGAGGTGGTCTCGGTGACCACCGGTGACGTGTTCCGGCAGGTCTCCGCCACGCACTACGAGGTGGCGCCCAGTTCTCAGGCCGACCACGATCAACTGTTCGGCGCCCTGGGCGAGGCACCGCTGGCCTGCGTGCTGCACGCCTGGAACGTGGCGCCCGATGCGCCGCTGATGGCCGGCGCCCTGGACGCCGCACTGCCGCAAGGCCGCCGCCAGGCCTTCGACGCGCTGATCTGCCTGGCGCGCGCGCTGGGTGGCGTGAAGCGCGCCCAGCCGCTGCCGGTGCTGGTGCTCAGCAGCGACCGCGAGCCGGTGCTGGGCACCGAGTCCGTTCGGCCCGAGCGCGCGCTGCTGCTCGGCCCGGCCTTGCTCCTGCCGCTGGACGTGCCCGGCGTGCACTGCCGCGCGATCGATCTGGCGGGCAGCGAATGGACGCCTGAGGCCGCGCCCCGGCTGGCCGCCTCGCTGCGCGCCGAAGCGGCCCGGCCCGATCCGGACGGCGTGGTGGCCTACCGTGGGCGCCACCGCTGGACGCCCACGCTCACGCCGCAGCGCCTGGGCGCCGACGCGGGCGCGCTGCCGCTGCGCGAGGGTGGCACCTACCTCGTCACCGGCGGTGCCGGTGGCATCGGCCTCACGCTGGGCCAATGGCTGGCCCGCACCGCGCGCGCGGCCCGGCTGGTGCTGGTCTCGCGCTCGGCCTGGCCCGATCGGGCGCAGTGGGACACGCTGCTGGCGGCGAAAGACACGCCCGCGCCGCAGAAGGAGCGCATCGCCGGCATCCGCGCGATGGAAGCCGCCGGTGCCGAGGTGCTGCTGTGCTCGGCCGACGTGGCCGACGAAGCGCAGATGCAGGGCGTGGTCGCCATGGCGCGCGCGCGTTTCGGCGCGGTGCACGGCGTGGTGCACGCCGCGGGCGCGTTGGGCACCGGCACGGTGTTCGAGAAAACGGCGCAAAGCATCGAGGCCGTGCTGCGGCCCAAGCTCGAAGGCACGCTGGTGCTGGACCGCGTGCTCGCCGGCGCCGGGCTCGATTTCTTCATGATGTGCTCGTCCATCAGCACCTCCTTCGGCTCGGCCGGCATGGTCGACTACTCGGCCGCCAACGCCTTCCAGGACGCGTTCGCCAAGTCCGGCCTCGCGCGCTCAAGCGAACGTGTGCTCGCGGTGGGCTGGGATTCGTGGCGCGACGTCGGCTTCTCGGCCGCGCAGGGGGGCGACAGCTCGCACGCCGCGCTGCGTTATGCCATCCGCCCGCAGGAGGGCGCTGAAGCCTTCGGTCGCGTGCTCGCCAGCGGCCTGCCGCATGTGTACGTCACCCGCCAGGTGATGCCCGACATGCTGCGCGACGTGGAGGCCTTGAAGGCCTGGTTGCGCACCTCGGGCGAGGCCATGCAGAGCCAGCCCGCCTCGGCCGAGCCGGGCGCCGCCGCGCCGGTGGACCTGCAGGCGCTGGCCCCGAGCGAGATCGAGGCGCGCATCGGCGCCATCTGGGCCGACCTGCTGGGTGTGGACGACATCGGGCTCGACGACGACTTTTTCGCGCTGGGCGGGCATTCGCTGATGGCCACCCGCATCATCGCGCGCATCGAAGAGCAATTCGGCGCGCGCCTGTCGCTGCGCGACCTGTTCGAAGGCCCCAGCATCCGCCAACTGGCGGCGAAAGTGGTGGCCCAGGGCGCATCGGGCGCCAGGAGCACAGGCCAGCCCGAGAGCGGCGCTGGGGATGAGGACCGGGAGGAGATCGAGTTTTGAACGCGCACGAGTTGCTGGCACAGCTGCAAGGCCTGGGCGTCGAATTGACGGCGGACGAAGGCCGCCTGCGCGTGAGCGCGGCCCGAGGCCGCCTGGACGAGGACCTCAAACACGCCATCGGCGAACACAAGACCGAGTTGCTCGCGCTGCTGGCGCAGCGCCGCGCCCCCGGCGCCGGGCCGGTGGCCGGCGTGGCGCACGACGGGCCGTTGCCCCTGTCGCCGTTCCAGGAGCGGCTGTGGATCCTGCAGCAGCTCGAACCCGACAGCACCACCTACCTGATGGCCACCACCTGGCTCGCGCCCCTGGGCGTGAGCGGTGAGGCCCTGGTGGCCGCGATCGAGCGCGTGCACGCGCGCCAGCTCGGCCTGCGCATGGTGTTCGTCGAGGAACAGGGCAAGCCCACGGGCCGCCGCGTGCAGGTGCCCAAGGTGCGCATGCACGACCTGCGGCACCTGACCCCGACCGAACAGAAATGGCAGGTGGACGCCGATGTCGAGCGCGTGGTGCACACGCCGATCGACCTGGCGCACGAGACGCCTGCGCGTTTCGAGGTCTACGCCACCGCCGGCGACAGCTGGGTGGTGATGGTCGCGGCGCACCACATCGCGGTCGATGCCTGGTCGCTGCACGTGCTGCGCAGCGAGATCGCGGCCGAGCTGGCGGCGCCGCGTGGCGACGGAGCCGCCGCGCCCGCGCTGCAGTACGCCGACTACGCCGCCTGGCAGCGCCACGCGGTCGACACCTCCGCCGGGCTGGACTGGTGGGAACGCACGCTGCAAGGCGCGCCCCAGCTCTCGGCCTTTCCCGCCGACCTGCCGCTGTCCGACGCGCCGCCCAAGGGCGCCTCGGTGGACTTCGAGCTGGACGCGGAGCTGCTCTCGGGCCTGCGCCAGCTGGTGCGGCGCGAGAACGCCACGGTCTACATGGCGCTGCTGGCGGCCACCGCCGCGCTGCTGCGCGCGCACACGGCGCAGGGCGACCTGCTGCTGGGCAGCCCCATGGGCGTGCGCGAGCGCGCCGAGTTCGAAAACCTGATCGGCCCCTTCGTGAACCTGCAGGTGGTGCGCCTGCAGGCCGGCGACGACCCGGCTTTCAGCGAACTGCTGCGCCGCGCGCGCAACGCCTTGCTGGACGCGCACGAGCACCGCGAGGTGTCTTTCGAAAGCGTGCTGGAGCGGCTGCGCCCGGTGCGCTCGTTCCAGCACTCGCCGCTGTTCCAGGTGGCGGTGGTGCAGCACAACGTCAACACCCAGAGCCAGGGCTCGGCCAGCGAGAGCGGCCTGGCCATCACCGGTGGTGGTGCGCTGCACGAGCTGACCTGGTTCGCGCGCGAGGAGGGCGGCCGGCTGGTCTGCAGCCTGGAGTACCGCAGCGACCTTTACTCGAGCGACATGATGGAGCGCCTCGCTTCGCAGCTGCAGGCCCTGCTGCGCGGCGCGGTGGCGAACCACGAGGCACCGATCAGCCAGCTGCCCCTGCTCACGCCGGCCGCGCGCGAACAGCTCGTGCACGGCTTCAACGAGACCACGCAGGCGCTGGACACCACGCTCTTCGCCCAGCGCCTGGAGCGGCAGGCCGCCGAATCGCCCACGCGCACCGCGGCGGGCTTCGAGGGCCAGACCCTGGACTACGCCACGCTGAACCGTCGCGCCAACCAGCTCGCGCACCACCTGCAGGGCCTGGGCGTGCGGCCCGGCGTGCGCGTGGGCATCTGCATGGAGCGCTCGCTGGATCTGCTGATCGCGCTGCTGGCGGTGCACAAGTCCGGTGGGGCCTATGTGCCGCTGGACCCCGACTTTCCCGCCGAGCGCCTGGCCTACATGCTGGAAGACAGCGGCGCGCAGGTGCTGGTCACGGCGGGCGAGGCGGCCGACGCCGTGAGCGCACCCGAAGGCGTGCGCTGCGTGGACCCGCTGGCCGACGCGGCCGCGATCGCCGCGCACAGTGGCGAGAACCCGGCGCCCTCGGCCGGCGCCGGCGACGCGGCCTATGTGATCTACACCTCCGGCTCCACCGGCCGCCCCAAGGGCGTGGTGGTGCCGCAGGGCGCGCTGGCCAACTTCCTGGCGTCGATGGCGCTGCAGCCCGGCCTGGGCGCCGACGACGTGCTCGCGGCCGTGACCACGGTGTCGTTCGACATCGCCGGTCTGGAGCTGTACCTGCCCCTGACCGTGGGCGCGCGGGTCGAGCTCGCCTCGCGCGACACCGTCACCGACGGCGCGGCGCTGGCCGACTGGCTCGCCGCGTGCGGAGCCACGGTGCTGCAGGCCACGCCGGCCACCTGGCGCCTGCTGCTCGAAACCGACTGGACCCCGGCGCGCCCCTTGCGCGCCTTCTGCGGCGGCGAACCGCTGCCGCGCGACCTGGCCGACCGCCTGCTGGAGCGCGTGGCCCAGCTGTGGAACCTATACGGCCCGACCGAGACCACCATCTGGTCCACCGTGCAGCGCGTGGAGCCTTCGCCGGCGCCCATCCGCATCGGCCGGCCCATTGCGAACACGCAGGTCTATGTGGTCGATGCGCGCGGCGAGCCCGTGCCGATCGGCGTGCCCGGTGAGCTGTGCATCGGCGGTGCCGGCGTGGCCACGGGTTACCACGAGCGCGCGGAGCTCACGGCCGAGCGCTTCGTGGCCGACCGCTTCGCCCGCGAGCCGGGCGCGCGCCTGTACCGCACCGGCGACCTCGCGCGCTGGGACGCGCAAGGCCATCTGCACCACCTGGGCCGGCTCGACCACCAGGTGAAGGTGCGTGGCTACCGCATCGAACTGGGCGAGATCGAGACCGCGCTGTCCGCCCACCCGGCCGTGCGCCAGGCGGTGGTGATGGGCCGCGAGGCCGGCCCGGCCGACGTGAGGCTGGTGGCCTACCTGGCGTTCCAGCCGGGCGAAGACCTGACCGCCAGCGACGTGCGCCGCTTCCTGCGCAAGCAGCTGCCGGATTACATGATCCCGTCGGTGGTGGCGGCGGTGGACGCGATTCCGCTCACGCCCAACGGCAAGGTCGACCGCGCCGCGCTGCCCGACCCGTTCCGCCACGCGGTGCAGGCCGCGCGCGATTTCGTCGCACCCGAGCCGGGCCACGAGCAGGCCATGGCCGAGATCTGGCGCGACATCCTGCACGTCGATCGTGTGGGCGCCGAGGACAACTTCTTCGAACTCGGCGGCCATTCCCTGCTGTCGCTGCGCGTGGCGCAGGCGGTGGAAAAGCGGTTGGGGTGGCGCATGGATGCGCGTACATTGTTCTTCCAGAACCTGCGTCAGGTGGTGGCCACCGCGGCCGCCGAAAAGGGAAGCCTCCAGGAATGACGCCACTGTTTTTTGGTGAGAGCTCGCGCCGCCTGTTCGGCGTCTACACGCCGGCGCACGCGCGCGGCGGGAAGGCGCGCGGGGTCGTGATCTGCCCGCCCTGGGGCACGGAGTACCTGCGCGCGCACCGCAGCGTCTGCCAGCTCGGCCGGCTGCTGGCCGAGTCCGGCGTGCACGTGCTGCGTTTCGACTATTACGGCACCGGCGATTCCGCCGGGGACACGAACGAGGGCGACCTGAAAGGCTGGCAGGCCGACGTGGAAACCGCCATCGACGAACTCAAGGACACCGCCGGCCTGCAGCGCGTGGGTCTGGTGGGCCTGCGCCTGGGTGGCCTGCTCGCGGCCCGCGTGGCGCCGGTGCGGCGCAAGGACGTGGATGCCGTGGTGCTGTGGGATCCGGTGGTGCAGGGGGCCGATCACCTGGCCGGCCTGCAGCGCCTGGACGCGGCCGTGGCCCGCGAGCGCGCCTTGAAGGTGAACGCCGGGGAGCTGCTGGGCTTTCCCATGTCCGTGGCCCTGGCCACCGAGCTGCAGGCCATCGAACTGCTGCAGCACGCGCCCGGCCTGCCGGCGCGCACGCTCATGGTGGTGTCGGAAAACGTGCTCGGGCAGGACGCCGTGCGCACCGCGCTCGAAACGGCGCGGCCCGGCGCGCAGCCCTTCGAGCACATCCAGAGCCAGCCCGCCTGGCTGGAGGACCAGCATTCCGGCGCGGGCGCCGTGCCCGTCAAGCTGCTGCAGCGTGTCGTGGAGTGGCTGGCCTGATGGAACGCGTCGTCGAACAGGCCTTGCTGCTGGGCCCCCGCAAATCCATGGTCGGGGTGATCACGCCCGCGTCCACGCGCTCGGCCGTGCCCGACGCGCCTTTTGTCGTTATCCTCAACGCCGGCATCATCCACCGCGTCGGCCCCAACCGCATGCACGTGCTGCTGGCCCGCGCGCTGGCGGCCGCGGGTTTCGGTGTGCTGCGGGTCGACCTCTCCGGCCTGGGCGACAGCGAGGCGCGCAGCGATGCGCTGCCGCCGCTGGACGCCACCATGGCCGATATCCGCGAGATCCTGGACATGCTGCAGGCCACGCGCCAGGTGCAGCGCGTGGTGCTGGTGGGCCTGTGCTCGGGCGCCGACCATTCCATCATCTACGCCGGCACCGACGAGCGCGTGGTGGGTGTGGCGCTGATGGACCCGTCCATTCCGCGCACCCTGGGCTACTACGTGCACCACTACGGCCACCGCATCCTGGGCCTGCGCGCCTGGCTGAACCTGATGCTGGGCCGCCACCCGATCTGGCGCGCGCTGCGGCGCCGCCTGAGCCGCAAGGCGCCCGGCGGGTCGCCGGCCGAAGAGGTGGAGGCCCGGGGGCCGTCGCTGGAAGATCCGAAGGTCAAGGCCTTCCTGCAGAATGCCTACGGCCGCGCGCTCGGCAGCGGTGTGCAGATGCTGGCCGTGCTCACCTCAGACCGGCAGCGCCAGCACAACTACCGCCGCCAGTTGCTGGACGCCTTCCCCCTGTTGACCTTCGGCGACCAGCTGTGGCTGGAGTACTTCAAGGAATGCGACCACACCTTCGCGTCGTCGGCCAACCGCGCCCGCCTGATCGGCCTGGTGGAGACGTGGATGAAGGCGACCAACTTCCGCTCGCCGCCCAAGGGCTGAGCGAACGGTTCAGCGGTTCGAAGGCAGCACGCGGCTTGTCAGCCAGTCGTCGGTCATGGCCAGGAAGGCCTGCTGCGCGGTGCGTGTCGTGATCAGGTGGTCCGACACTTCCAGGTAGTTGAAGCCCACCTTCTCGTGGAACGGGAACTGGCCGAACATGCCCTTGAACTGGCCGGCGTGGTTGAACCACTCGGGCTCGCCGCCGCAGTAGACGAACAGCAGCTCCACGCCACCGTCGCTCAGGGTCTGGATGCGCTGGCCGAAGACCTCTTTCGGTGGCGCCAGGGACACTTCCACCGCGCGCCCGCTGCCGTTGCCGCCATGGCCGTCGGTGGATCTGGCGCGGAACAGGCCGAGCAGCCGGTCGGCCGCCTTGCGCACCGCGCCCGCCAGGCCCGCGCGGCGCAGTTTGTAGAAGAAGGTCCGGGTGCGTGAGGCGGCCGTCGGGTAGGCGTAGAGGTCCCACAGCAGGATGGCGCGCAGGCGCGGGTCTTCCAGCGCCACCAGGTGCGCCACCTCGGCGCCCGAACAGAACCCCACCATCATGAAACGCGCGCAGCCAAAGCGCGCCTGGGCCGCGTCCATCACCGAGCGCGTGTCGGCCACCCACTGTTCGACCACCGGCAGGGTGCTGGCGGTGCGGCGGCTGTCGCCCAGGCCGCTCATGTCGAAACGCACCGAAGGAATGCCCTGGGCCGCGAGGCGGCGCGCGAGGTGCACGTTCATGCGGTGCGGCCCGCTGCGCGGGATCACGCCGGAGTTGGTCAACAGGGCCACGACGGGCGGCGCGCCGTTGAAGCCCGTGTCGGCGGGGGTGAAGGTGGCGACGAGGTGGTTTTCGATCCCCAGCGTCAGGGTGTGTTCGGCCATCGGTCAGTCGAGGGTGGAGAGAACGGCGCGCAGCAGGTCCGGAGGGACGATCGCCGTGCCCATCGCCTGACTGGACATCCAGTCGGTGATCTGCCCGATATTGTGCAGGCGGAATTCGGGGTGGTTCTCCAGGTCGGCGAAATGCCCGCGCTGTTCATCGGGCACGGCGCAGAGCACGCGCACACCGCGCCGCAGCGCGGGCGCCACCTGCACGTCGCGCAGGTTCTGCAGTTCGTCGGCGAGGGACTGGCCGACGTGAAAGCCCAGCAGGTCGCCCGGCAGGCCGGGGGCCACCCCCTTGTCGCTGGCGAGCAGCCGGTCCCAGGGCACGCGGAACATGCGCACCAGTTCGCGCTGGTGGCCTTCCATGAGCTGGCGCATGTAGGTGGGGCCGTCGAGCACCGGTTCCCACAGCACGAGCTGCGTGGGCGGCTTGCGCGCGCGCAGGGCCGCGCGCAGCGCGAGGGTGGCGCCCAGGCCCATGCCGAACCAGATCACGGGCGCGCCATCGCCGTCCTGCAGCTGCTCGTGGGCGGCCAGGGTGTCGTCCAGCCAGCCGCTGAGCGACTGGTCTTCCTCGTTGCCGGGGGAGTCGCCGGTGCCGTGGTAGTCGAAGCGCAGGGATTCACAGCGCTCGCGCGCGAGCCGCTCGCCCACGACACGGTAGATGGCCGCGGTGCGCACGGCCTCCTGGCCGAGCGGGCGGCACAGCAGGAAGCGCGCGCGCGGTGCGCCACCGCTGCTGGCGGTCTGGTACACGCCCACCATCTCCCGCCCGGGGCGGCCGAAACGTCTGATCGCAAGGTCCATGGAATCGAATCGGTGGTGTGCCGGGTCAGGCCCGTTGAACGAGGCGCGCGAGCCGTTTCATGAGGCCCGGCGCGGGTTCGGCCGCGTCGGCGTTGGCGGCCGCGGAGGCCGGCGTGTCGGCACCGGTGGCGTCGTAGGCCACGGCGAGCTGGGCCAGCGTTTCACTCACGTAGCGGCGCGGGCTGATCTGCTTGCCGATCTGCTGCTCCAGCTTGAGCACGGCCTGCATGGCGGTGAGCGAGGTGCCGCCCAGGTCGAAGAAGTTGTCGTTGCGGCCGATGTGGCTCATGCCCAGTAGCTCGCTCCAGACCGCGTGGATGGCCTGCTCGGTGGCCGTGCCGGCGAAGCGGTCGCCGGTCTGGCTCGTCTGCGCCTTGAGCGCGCGCGATTGCGCCAGCTGCAGCCGGCCCGAGGGGTGGCGCACGATCTGCTCGAACCAGCGCAGGTCGAGCGCAGCGCGGGCCTCGGTGGGCACGGCGTCGAGCAGCGCGCGGGCGTGGGATTCGCGTTGCGCGGCGGACAGGCCGCTGGCCTGCAGGCCGATCACCAGCCGGCGGCGCCCGTTCGAGTCCACCGCGGCCTGCGCGGCGGCCACGTCGACGCCCGGCAGCGCCAGCGCCGCCTGCTCCAGCGCCTCGAGGTCCACCAGGCCACCGCCGAGCAGCACCGTGGGTTCGTTCGCATCGCTCACGTGTTGCAGCACGCCGTCGCTGCGCCAGCGCGCGCTGGTGTGGCTGGCTGTCCAGGCGCCCGCCGCGCCGGCCTTCACCCAGACGGGGGCGGCCACGCCGATCGGGGCCGTGCCCTCGGGCCGCGGCGCGACGCGCACGGTGTGCGGCACCAGCGGGCGGCCCACCAGGCCGGCCTCGGCCGCGTCGGCCACCCAGTGGGCGGCCAGCGGCAGGGGCAGTGAGTCGGTCTGCAGCACGTTGAGCACGGAAAGGCCCGCGTCCAGCAGCTGCGCCACGAGGTCGGGGGAGTTGTCGCGCGCGTCCACGGCGGCGATGACCGAGAGCGAGGCGCCACGGCGGGCCTGCAGGGCGTCGGCCCAGGTGTTGGCGTCCGCGAAGACGAGGCCGGTGCGCTCGCGCTGGAGGTCGGCCACCAGGGTGGCGCCGTCGGGCGCTTGGTCCCACAGCACCAGCCGGCCGCCGGTGTGCAGCGCCAGGCCCAGCAGGGCCAGCGCGGTGCCGGTGGCGTGGGCGCTGGCGCGCAGGCAGTCGCCCACCAGCAGGTGGGCCTGGCGGGCGAGGCCGGCGCTGATCAGGGCGACCAGCGCGGCGTCGAAGGCTTGCGGCTGGACCGCCGCCTTGCGCGCCATGGCGGCGGGCTGGCTTTGCAGCCAGGGTGCGTCGCCGAAAGCCACCGCGTCGGCGGGCGGCGTGTCGCCGGGCGTCAGGGGCAGGCAGTGGTGGCCCAGGCGCAGCACGGCCAGGGCGGTGACCAGTTGGGCCACCGGCTCCTGCATCGCGATGGCCACGGTGAGCGGGTGGCCCGCCGCGGGCAGGCGGGTCTTGAGCTGGGCCGCGTTGTCGTTCACGCGGCGGACCAGCTCGCGGGCGTCGAGTTCGGTGCCGCCAATGCGCAGCAGCGCGGGTGGGGTGAGGGCGCTGGCGCGCTGCTCCAGCAGATCGAACAGGCTTTGCGCGGGCGCCACGGCCGGCGCGTCCAGCGCCAGCACGCGGGCCTGTTCGGCGGGCGTGGGCGCCATCAGCTGCGCCACGGTCTGGTTCGGCGTGCGGGCCACCGCATCGAGCAGGGCCACGAAGCGCTCGTGCAGGGACTTCGCGGTGGAAGGCAGGTAGAGGTGGGTGTCGTACTGGATGCCACCTTCGATGCCGGAGGGGATCTCGACCAGCCAGAGGTTGAGGTCTTCGGTGGCGCCCTTGTGGCGCACGTGCACGCGCTCGTGCTCGAGCGGGCCCCAGTGGGTGGGCCGGTTGCGCGCGTCCTGGAACGAGAACATGCACTGGTACAGGCGCGCGTGCACGCCGGGCTGTTCGGCTTCGAGCACGTGGGCCATGCGCTCGAAGGGCACGTCCTGGTGGGCGAAGGCCTCGACGACGGCGGCGCGCACGCGACCGATCCAGTCGAGCCAGCTCAGCGAGGTGTCCACCGGCAGGCGCACCGGCAGCATGTTGTTGAAGAAACCCATGATGGGATCGAGCTCGGGCGTGGGGCGGCCGCGCACCGGCAGGCCGATGGTCGGCGCGGGCTCGCGCAGCAGCTGCGAGACCATGGCGGCGTAGACCGAGAGCGCCACGATGCTCAGCGTGGAGCCGGTGCGCTTGGCGATGTCGCGCACGCGGTCGGCCTGCTCGGCGGCGATGTGCATGGACTCGGTGGCGCCTTCGCGCAGCATGCCGGGCAGGCGGGCCAGGTCGGTCAGCGGCTCCTGCACCGGTTTGCCGAGGAACTGCTTTTTCCAGTAGGTCAGCTGGTCCTGCAGTTCGTCGCTGTCCAGCCAGCGCGCGTGCCAGTCGGCGAAGTCGCCGTAGGTCAGGGCCAGGGGCGGCAGCGGCGAGGGCCGGCCTTCCGAGAAGGCCTGGTAGAGCGCGTTCATCTCGTCGTACAGCAGGTCGAACGACCAGCCGTCCCAGATCACGTGGTGCGTCATGAAGAACAGCACGTGGTGGTCGTCGGCGAGGCGGAACAGGCGGGCCTTGAACAGGGGCGCGTGCTCGAGCGAGAAGGCCTGGTCGGACAGGGCGGCCAGCCGCTCCTGCAGCACGGCTTCCTGTTCGCTCGGCGGGTAGCTGCCCAGGTCTTCCAGCGGCAGCAGGCTGAACGCGGGCAGCTCCACATTCTTCTGCACCGGGCCCTGCGCGGTGGACACGACGGCGCTGTGCAGCGCCGGCTGGCGCTTCACGATGTCCTGGAAGGCGCGGTCGAAGGCCTGCAGGTCCACCGGGCCGCGCAGGCGGTGGCCCGAGGGCGCGTTGTAGACGGTGCGGCCGGGCTGCATGGCCTCGATGAAGCGGATGCGCTCCTGCATCAGGGTCAGCGGCGCCTGGCGCTGGTCGGCGCGGTGCACCAGCGGTTCGCGGGTGGGCGCCGTGGCGCCGCGTTGTTCGTCGATCAGGCGCGCCAGCTTTTCGGCGGTGGTCGATTCGAACAGCACCCGCAGGTTGAGCTGCAGGCCGAAAGCCTTGTTGATCTGGCCCATGAGCTTGGCGGCCAGCAGCGAGTGGCCGCCGAGGAAGAAGAAGTCTTCGTCCACGCCGACGGCGGGCAGCTTGAGCACGGCCTGCATGGCCTCGACCACCGCTTTTTCGGTGTCGTTGCGCGCGGGCTTGACCGCGCCCGCGCTGGCCGACGGTGCCGGGCCGGTGGGCGCGGGCAGTGCCTTGCGGTCGATCTTGCCGTTGGGCAGGAGGGGCATGGTGTCCAGCAGCACGATCTGCTGGGGCAGCATGTAGTCGGGCAGACCGGCGCGCAGCGCCTCGCGCAGGGCGGCGGCATCGGGTTGCTGACCGGCGTGCGGCACGGCGTAGCCGATCAGGCGCACGTCGCCCGGGCTGTCCTCGCGGGCCATCACCACGGTGCGGGCGATGCCGGGCAGGGCGGCGAGGCGGGCCTCGATCTCGCCCAGCTCGATGCGGTAGCCGCGGATCTTGACCTGGAAGTCCAGCCGGCCCAGGTGCTCCAGCGTGCCGTCTTCGCGCCAGCGCGCGAGGTCGCCGGTGCGGTAGATGCGCGCGCCGGGCGTGGTGGTGTCGAACGGGTCGGCCACGAACTTCTCGGCGGTGAGTTCGGGGCGCTTGAAGTAGCCGGTGGCCACGCCGGCGCCGCCGATGCACAGCTCGCCTTCCTGGCCGATGGCCACGGGCTTCATCTGCTCGTCCAGCACCCAGACCTGGGTGTTGGCGATCGGGTGGCCGATGGTGATCTTCTGCGCCGCGTCGGTGACGCGGCACAGGGTGGACCACACGGTGGTCTCGGTCGGGCCGTACATGTTCCAGAGTTCCACGCCGGCCTCGAGCAGGCGCTGCGCCAGCGAGGGCGGCAGCGGCTCGCCGCCGCACAGGGCGCGGAAGCCGGCGGGCGCGCGCCAGCCGGCGTCGAGCAGCATGTGCCAGGTGGTGGGAGTGGCCTGCATCACGTTGATGCGCTGCTCGGCGGCCAGGCGGCCGAGCACTTCGCCGTCCATGGCGTCTTCGCGCTGGGCCAGCACCACGCTGGCGCCCACGGTGAGCGGCAGGAAGAGTTCGAGCACCGCGATGTCGAAGGACAGCGTGGTCACGGCCAGCAGCCGGTCGCCGGCCTGCAGGCCCGGCTCGCGGCGCATGCTGGCGAGGAAGTTGCACACCGCGTTCTGCGGCAGCACCACGCCCTTGGGCTTGCCGGTGGAGCCCGAGGTGTAGATGACGTACATGGGCGCGTCGTCGGCCCAGTCGGCGGGGCGCGGCAGGGCGCTGTCGGAGGCCGAGGCGATGGCGGCGGCGTCGTCGTCGATGCGGATCTGCTGTTCGCGCGGCACGCCCGAGAGGCTGGCGTTGGCCGCGTCGGTGATCACCAGGCGCACGCCCGCGTCCTCGGCCATGTCGTGCAGGCGGTCCTTGGGGAAGCCCGGGTCGAGCGGCACATAGGCCGCGCCGGTCTTCAGGATGCCGAGCAGGGCGGGCACGAGGTTGGGGCCGCGCGTGAGGCACACGCCCACCCGCATGCCGGCACCGATGCCGCGCGAGCGCAGCAGCTGGCCGAAGCGGTTGGCGCGCGATTCGAGCGCGGCGTAGCTCAGGCTCACGCCGTGCGCCACCAGGGCGACGGCATCGGGCGTGGCGGCGGCCTGGCGGCTGATCCACTGCTCCACGCGGGCATGCGCTTCCAGCGGCATGGCGGTGGCCTGGTTCCAGGCGATCAGGCGCGGGTCCGGTGCCGTTGCAGGGCGCACCGGCGCGGGCGCCACCACGGCGGTGAGCACCGGCAGCTCGACGCCGGGGTGCTGCGCGAAGTGGGCGATCTCGGCGCGCAGGGCGTCGATCAGTTCCTGCGCGCGCTGCGGGCTGAAGAACTCGCTGCTGTGGTGCAGGTCCAGCGTGAGCGCGTCGTTCTGTTCGTAGAAGTTGAAGAACAGCTCGCTGAGCGTGCCGCGCTTGCGGCCTTCGTGCATGGCGGCCTGCAGGGGCGCGTAGGCCGAGAGGTCGACCTTGGGGTTGAGATTGAAGAAGATGCCGGTGAGCGGCGGGCGGTCGCCCGCGCTGCGGATGCCCAGCGCGCGGGCCACCGTGCCCTGGGTCATGAGCGGGTACTCCAGCGCGTCCATCAGGCGCGAGCGCACGCGCTGCAGCACGGCCTCGGTGCTCTCGCCGGGCTGGCAGCCCAGGCGCAGCGGCAGGTCGAGCACGCCGTCGGCCATGATCGGCCCGCGGCGCTGCAGGCTCTGGCTGGCGTAGGGGATGCTGACCACGAAGTCGCTCTGGCCGCTGCGCTTGTGCAGCATGCGGGTGAGCGCCATGAGCAGCACCTGGAACAGCGTGGCACCCGACTGCTTGGCCTGCGCACGCAGGCGGCTGAACAGCTCGCCGTCCAGTCGTATGCGAAGCGTGTCGGCCGCGTAGCTGCGGTGGCCCTGCGGGGTGCGGTCGCCCAGGTTCAGCGGCGCGGGCGGGTTCTGCAGCTGCTGCTGCCAGAAGCGCAGGGCTTCCTGGCCGTCGGGTCCGTCGAAGCGGGCCTGCTCTTCCTCGGCGAAGTCCAGCGGCGACTCGGCCGGCTTGAAAGCCGGCGCCATGCCCATGCTGCGGGCCTTGTAGGCGGTGGCGAGCTCGGCGTTGAACACGCTGGAGGCCCAGCCGTCGAACACCAGGTGGCTGGCCACCACGTGCACCACGGTGCGGCCGTCGGCCAGGGTGAGCAGGCTCACGGCGGCCAGCGGCGCCTGGTCGAGCGGGAAATCGCGCAGGCTGGCCTGGGTGCAGAAGTCGTCCAGCGCCTGGTCGGCGTCGGGCTGCGCGCTCAGGTCGATCTCGGCCACGGGCAGGTTCAGCTGCGGCGCCACCCGCTGCCGGGGTTCCTCCAGATCGAACTGGATGCGGAAGGCCTCGTGCCGCGTCAGCACGTCGTTCAGCGCGGCCTTCAGCGCGGTGCGGTCCACGCCGCCCTGCAGGCTGACGCAGAACGACTCGTTGAGCGCCAGCCGGGCCGAGGGATCGAAGCCGCCGGCCAGCCAGCGCTCGGTCTGCCCGGGCGAGAGCTGGGCGTCGGTGCCTGCGCGCGTGCCGCCTTGCGGGCCCGAGGGGGGTGGGGCACCGCCGCCGTCCTTGGGCGTGATGAAGCCCAGGCCCATGAGCTCGTCCATGGCGTCGGTGAACACCTGGAAGATGCGGTCGGTGTGGGCGTCGGTCATGCCCTCGGTGACGAAGTGGCCGAACTGCTCGTACAGGTGCAGGCCGTGGTAGCGCACCAGGTAGTAGAAGAGGCTGATGTGCTTCTGGTTGTCGTCCCACTGCAGGCGCCAGATCGAGGCGCAGTGCACCGCCTTGACCGGTGCGCCACGCACCGCGAAGGCCGTGTTGAGGCGGTCGATCAGGCGCTGGGTGCGGTCGTTGAGGTTGCGGTAGAACTCGCGCCCGCCCGCCTTGATGTGCTGCAGCGTGGCACGCGCGGCGGCCAGCGCCAGCGGGTGGCGCACGAAGGTGCCGGCGAAGTAGGTCACGCCGGCTTCGGGGTAGGAGTCGTCGCCGTACTGCCAGTGGCCGCCGTCGAGCGCGTCGAGCCAGTTGGCGTTGCCCGCGATGGCCGCGAACGGCAGGCCGCCGCCGATGACCTTGCCGTAGGTGGCGATGTCGGCGCGCACGCCGTAGAACTCCTGCGCACCGCCTGGGGCGACGCGGAAACCGGTCACGACTTCGTCGAAGATCAGCGCGCAGCCGGCCTTGTCGGCGATCTGGCGCAGCGACTGCACGAACTCGCGCGGCTGCAGCGTGGGGTACTTGTTCTGGATCGGCTCGGTCATGATCGCCGCCAGCTCGGGGCCGCGCTCGCGCAGCACGCGCAGGGAGTCCTCGCTGTTCCAGTCCAGCACCAGGATGTTTTCCACCGCGTTGGCCAGGATGCCGGGCGCGGCGGAGAGCGAGCGCAGCTGCCTGGTGCCGCGCACGATCACCTCGTCGAAGATGCCGTGGTAGGAGTTGGTGAAGATGGCGATGGTCTTGCGGCCGGTGACGGTGCGCGCGATGCGCATGGCGCCCATCACGGCCTCGGAGCCGGTATTGCAGAAGCCCACGCGCTCCATGCCGGTGAACTCCGAGATGAGCTGGGCCACATCGGCCGCGTAGGGGTGTTGCGGGCCCACTTCCAGGCCGAGCTGCAGCTGCTGCTGCATCGCCTCGATCACCTTGGGCGGCTGGTAGCCCAGCAGGTTGCCGCCGAAGCAGGACAGCAGGTCGATGTACTCGTTGCCGTCCAGGTCCCAGAGGCTCGCACCGCTCGAACGGTCGACCACGATGGGGTAGACCAGGTCCTTGTACAGCGGGTTGAAGCCGGTCACCACGCGCGGGTCGGCCATGACCTTGCGGTGCTGCTGGCTGAAGGCCTTGGACTTGCCCGAGCGCGCGTTGTAGCGGGTGATGAACTCGTCGAGCCAGCGGCGCTGCGCGGGCGTGAAGTCCTGGCGCGCTTCCAGCGTCAGACGCGGCGAGGCGCCGAAGGGTTTTTCGACCAGCGACTTGATGGAGGGCTGGGCGGGTTCGGCCTCCGTCGCGGCGGCGGCCGGAGCCGAGGCCACCACGGTCGGCGCGGGCGCCACGGGGACCGCTGCGATCGGCAGGGCGGCCGCCATGGGCTGGCCGGCCAGCACCGCGAGCTGCTGCGCCATGAGTTGCATCTGCTGCTGAAGCAGCTGGTGCACGGCGTTCGTGCCGCCGGGCAGGGCCGCGAACTGCAGCGGCAGGGCCGCCGGGGCCGCGAAGCCGGCCACCTGGGCGGGCATGCCGGCCGCCATCGCGGGGGCTGCCGCCACGGGGGCCACCGGCGCGAACTTGTCGGCCGGCATCTCGGTATCGAGGAAGCGCGCGAGCTTGCCGATGTTGTCCAGGTCTTCCATCAGGCGGCGAAAGCGCAGCTTGACGCCGAACACGCGTTCCAGTTCCAGCGTGGCCTGGGTGAGCGAGAGGGAGTCCAGGCCCTGGTCGACAAAGCTGGCGTCCGTGGTCATGTCGTCGGCGGGGATGCCCGAGACGTCGCTCAGGACGCGCTTGAGTTCGTTTTCAACGGTGGGTATTCGGCTCATGGTGACGGCACTCGCAACGGAGAGGGAAACATCGGACGGCAGGGCGCCTGTGGGCGCGGTGCGGCGGGCAAACCAGTGACGGTCGTTCTGGAACGGGTAGGTGGGCAGGGGCGCGCGGCGCGCGGTCGCGGCCACCGGCCAGGCGGGTTCGATGCAGGCGCACCACAGGGCACCCAGCGCGGCCAGGCCCTGCTCGGCGGGCTGGCCGGGGTCTTGCGCGGCGCCCAGCATGGACACGATGCGCGGCACCTCGGCTTTGGGTGTGCGGTGCTGGCGCAGCAGCGCGGTGAGCGCCTGCCCCGGCCCGACTTCGAGGAACACGGTCTCGCCCTGGGCGAGCTCGGCCATCACGGCCTTGCTGAACAGCACCGGCGCGCGCACCTGGCGCGCCCAGTAGCCGGGGTCGGTGGCCTCGTGCGCCTGCAGTGGCGCGCCGCTCACGCACGAGTACACGGTGAGGTGGGGTGCCTGCAGGCGGGCCTGCGCGAGCGCTTGCGCGACGCGCGGCAGCGCGCCTTCCATGGAGGCGCTGTGGAAGGCGTGCGAGACGCGCAGGCGGGTGGCATCGATCTCGTTGCGCTCCAGGGCCTGGGCGAAGCGGTCGATGGCTTCATGGCCGCCAGCCACCACGGTGAGCGCGGGCGCGTTGCAGCCGGCGACCTCGATGCCCTCGGGCAACAGGGCCCGCACGGCGTCCAGGCCGGTGCGCACGGCCAGCATGGCACCGGCGGGCTGGTCGAACATGGCCTGGCCGCGCGCGATCACGGCGGCCATCGCGTCTTCGAGCGAGAACACGCCGGCGTGGCACGCGGCGGCGTACTCGCCGATGCTGTGGCCGATCATGGCGTCGGGCCGGATGCCCAGGCTGTCCAGCCAGGCCGCGAGCGCGTAGGACACGCTGAACAGGGCCGGCTGGGCGTAGCGCGTCTGCGCCAGCAGTTGGGCCACCTCGGCATCGGCCGGGTCGGCGCTCACCAGCCAGGCGCGCAGGTCCACGCCCAGAGCGGTCTCGGCCAGCGGCAAGGCGCGGTCGAGCGCCTCGCGGAAGGCGGGCACTTCGTCCACCAGCTGGCGCGCCATGCCGGGGTGTTGCGAACCCTGACCCGGGAACAGGAACACCAGGCGCGGCTTCTGCAGCGCGCTCACGCTGCTCTTGGCCGCGCGCAGGCGTGCGATGGCTTCCTGGGCGCTGCCGGCGACCACCGAGAGGCGCTGCGCCATGGGTTTGCGCCCGCGCATGAGCGTGGCGGCGACGTCGCCCAGCGGCAGCTCGGGATGTTGTTCGAGGTGCTCGGCCAGGTCGCGCGCGCGCTGCAGTGCGGCGTCGGCGGTGCGGGCCGAGAGGGGCAGCAGCCAGCGGCCGTCGCCGGTCGATGCGGGCGCACGCGCCGGGGCCTCTTCGATCACCACGTGGGCGTTGGTGCCGCCGACGCCGAACGAACTCACCGCCGCGAGCCGCGATTCGCCGCCGCGCGGCCAGGGGGTGTTCTGCGCCACCACGCGAAAGGGCGTGTTCTCGAAGTCGATCTGCGGATTGGGCCGGCGGTAGTGCAGGGTGCCCGGGATCACGCCGTGGTGCAGCGAGAGCGCGGTTTTGATCAGGCCGACCACGCCGGCACCGGCGGCCATGTGGCCGAGGTTGCTCTTGAGCGAGCCGATGCCGCAGTACTGGCTGTCGGCGGTGTCTTCGCGCCAGGCGCGGGTGAGCGCGGCCACCTCGATCGGGTCGCCGAGCGAGGTGCCGGTGCCGTGCGCTTCCACGTAGCCGATCTGGCGCGCGCTCACGCCGGCCTGGTCGAGCGCCATGCGGATGGCGCCCATCTGGCCGGTGACGCTGGGCGCGGTGAAGCTGGCCTTGTCGCCGCCGTCGTTGTTCAGGCCCACGCCGCGGATCACGGCGTACACCGTATCGCCCTGGGCCAGGGCGTCTTCCAGCCGGCGCAGCACGACCACGCCGCCGCCACTGGCGAACACGGTGCCGCTGGCGTCGGCGTCGAACGGGCGGCAATGGCCGTCGGCGGATTCCATGCCGCCTTCGACGTGCAGGTAGCCGCTGATCTGCGGCACGGCCACGTTGATGCCGCCGGCCAGCGCCACGTCGCACTGCCCGCTGGCCAGCGCGTGCCAGGCCTGGGCCACGGCCACCAGGCTGGTGGAGCAGGCGGTGTGGATGCTCAGGGCCGGGCCGTTGAGGTTGAGGCGGTTGGCCACGCGGGTGGCCACATAGTCCTTCTCGCTGGCGAGCATGGTGGCGAATTCGCCGTACTGCTGCACCAGCTCGGGTTGTTCGCTGCGCAGCGCGGGCGCGTAGGCGTTGTTGCCGGTGCCCGCGTAGACGCCGATGCGCGCGTCGGTGCGCGAGGCGTCGATGGCGGCGTGTTCGAGCGCCGAGACGCTGAGCTCGAGCATCAGCCGCTGCTGCGGGTCGAGCATGGTGGCTTCGCGCGCCGAGATGCCGAAGAAGCCGGCGTCGAAGTGCTCCACGCCGTCGAGCACGCCGTGCGCGGCCACGAAGTTGGGGCGCGAGCGCACCGCGTCGGGCACGCTGGGGTCGAGCTCGTCGAGCGAGAACTGGCGGATGCCTTCCTGGCCGTCGATCAGGTTCTGCCAGAAATCGTCGAGGCGGCGGGCACCCGGTGTGCGGGTGGCCATGCCGACGATGGCGATGCCGGCCGTGGGCTGGGCCGGCGCCAGGCGCTTGCGCTGACCCGCGTTCACCGGGCCGGCGAGCGCCGCGGCGATGCCGGCCACGGTGGGTTTGTCGTACACGTCGGCCACGTTCAGGCCCTGGACGCCCTGGTCCTTGAGGCGCGTGACGAAGCGCATCACGAGCAGCGAGCGCGCGCCCAGGTCGAACAGGTTCTGGTCGTCGCCGATGGCGGGCAGGCCCAGCAGCTCCTGCCACAGGCCGCGCACGATCGCCACCGGGTCGCTCGAAGCGGAGGTGGCGGCCGTGTCCATGGCCGGCAGGGGCAGGCCCTTGCGGTCGATCTTGCCGCTGGGCGTGGTGGGCAGGCGATCCAGCACCACGTAGCGCACCGGCACCATGTACTCGGGCATGGCGGCGCGCAGTTGGGCGCGGATGCGGGTGATCAGCTCGCTGGTGTTGGCTTGCGCGCCTTCGCGCAGCACCAGGTGCGCGACCAGTTGTTTGCCGATGCCGGGCAGGTCGGGCGCGGTGACCACCGCGTCCTTGATGCCGGCCTGGGCCATGATGGCGAGTTCGATCTCGCCCGGCTCGATGCGAAAGCCATCGACCTTGAGTTGCTGGTCGGCGCGGCCCAGGTAGGTGTACACGCCCTCGGCGTCGCGGCGCGCGAGGTCGCCGGTGACGTACCAGCGCCCGGGCAGCGCGGGGAAGTCGGTGCGGAAGCGCTCGCCGGTGAGTTCGGGCCGGCCGAGGTAGCCGCAGGCCAGCGTCTCGCCGCCCAGCAGCAGTTCGCCGGTGTGCTCGTCGGTGGCGTTTTCGGACGGCACCAGGGCGAGCTGCACGTGCGGCAGGGCGCGGCCGATCGGGGGGATCTCGGGCCAGGCGGCCGGGTCGCCACGCAACTCGTGCGCGGTGACCACGTGGCTTTCGGTCGGGCCGTAGTGGTTGTGCAGCTCCGAGCCCGGCAGGCGCTGGAACAGGGACCGGATCGCGGGCGTGACCTGCAGTTGTTCGCCCGCGCTCACCACATCGCGCAGGGAGGTGGGCAATTCATCGCGCGAGGCCTCCGCGATCATCTGCAGCGCCACGTAAGGCACGAAGATGCGTTCGATGCGGCGCTGGATGAGGGCGTTGAGCAGCAGGCCGGGGTCGCGCCGCTGTTCCTCCGGCACCAACACCAGCGTGCCGCCACAGGCCAGCGTGGAGAAGATTTCCTGGAAGTGCACGTCGAAGGACAGCGGCGCGAACTGCAGGGTGCGCGCGGGCTGGCCCAGGCGGGGGTGGTCGGCGTGCCACTGGATCAGGTGGCGCAGCGGCACCGCGCCCATGGCCACGCCCTTGGGCCGGCCGGTGGAGCCCGAGGTGAACAGCACGTAGGTGAGGTCGGGCGCCGAGGCGTGCAGGGCGGCTTGCACCGGTGCGGGCTGTTCCAGCGTGGGCAGTTCGCCCACCAGCGAGCGCAGCGTGGACAAGGCCTGGTCTTCGCCCACCACCGCGCGGGGTTGCGCATCGTCCAGCATGGCGCGCAGGCGCTCGGCCGGGTAGGCCAGGTCCAGCGGCACATAGGCGATGCCGGCTTCGGCGGCGGCCAGGATCGAGATGATGGTGTCGGTGGAGCGCGTGGCGGCCACCGCGATGCGTTCACCGCTTTGCAGGCCCGCGTCGGCAAAGGCGCGCGCGCGCGCCGCCACCGCAGAGGCCAGTTCACGGTAGGTCAGGGGCTCGCCCTCGGGCGATTCCAGGGCCACGGCGTTCGCGTGGCTCTGTGCTCCGCTGCGCAGCCAGAGACCCAGGTTCGGTTCACCTGCGTCGTTCTCTTGCTGACTCATGAAGTGCATTGCAAAAACCCCCTACGTGCAGGAAAGCTCCTCGAATGAATACAAATGAGTACCATCAGAAACTTGTGTAACAAATGATAACCCGGTCGTGTTGTATTTTTTCTGACTTTCCGGGCCGCTTTCCCGCAGTTTGTACGACATAACTCACGCCGAAATGCATTTCCGACATTCCCGACCAAACGACACTGACAAGATGCAGGACTTCTTGCAACAGACCCTCTCGCATTGTTGCGGGCTCGAAGCCTTTTGATCTTGTGAAACATTCACCCAGGTTATCGCTGTGGACGGGTTGGGGCGTGGCAGCGCTGATCGCCTGCGCGGTCCTGGCGATTGGCGGCTCCGCGCGCCTTTCTGAGGCGTTCCTGTGGCGCCTGGAGCGTTGGCAGTCCGCGCCCACGGTGTCCCAGCGCCTCTTCGAGCGGCGCACGATCGCCCACCAGCTGAACGTGGACCGCCTGGTGCCGCGTGGCGCGATCCTCTTCTTCGGCGACAGCCACCTCCAGACCTTGCCCACGGGGGGCCTGGCGCAGGCCTACAACTTCGCCATCGGCGGTGAAACGGCCCAGCGGCTGAGCCAGCGCCTCGATCGCTACACTTCGCTGCCCCGGGCCCGCGCGGTGGTGCTCGGCGCGGGCACCAACGACCTGATCGAGGGCCGCACGCCCGAAGACGTGCGGCTGGCCTGGGGTGCGATCCTGGACCGCATGCCCGCGTCCGCCCAGGTGGTGTGTGTCGGCATTCCCGTGCCGCCCGGCAACCCGGCCGAGGCCGTCAACGCGTCGGTGGCCGAGATGTGCCGGCAGCGCGGCCATGCCATGGTCGACGCGGTGCCGGGGCAGGGCGCCCTGGCCCGCGCGTCCCTGGCGGGCGATGGCCTGCATCTCGATGCCACCGGTTCCCTGTTGTTGCTCCAGGCCATCGAGGCCGTCCTGACCAAGAAACCCGCATGATCGAATCGCCACCCTCGCAGTCGCACCGCCAACCCGCACTGGACTGGCTCCGGGGTTTCGCCGCCCTGATCGTGGTCGGCTTCCACTACTTCCATGCGGGGGTTCGCGATGGCTCGATCCAGGGCCAGCAGAGCCCCGTCCTGTACCACGTCTTTTCCTATGGCTACGTGGGGGTGCACCTGTTTTTCATGATCAGCGGCTACGTGATCATGATGACCGCCCAGAATTCGAGCGTGCGGCGTTTCATCGCCTCCCGCGTGTCCCGGCTGATGCCCGCCTTCTGGGTGTGCATGACCCTGACGGTGCTGATCGAGCTGGCCGCGCCGGCCGCGCCGTTCAAGCCCGAGTCCTGGGCCCAGTACGCGGCCAACCTGACCATGCTGCCCCGGGTGTTCGGCCAGAACCTCGTCGATGGCGCGTACTGGTCGCTGGCGGTGGAGATCAATTTCTACTTCTGGATCGGCGTGGCGATCGCCACCGGGCAGCTCAAGCGCATCGAGACGCTGCTGATCCTCTGGCTGGGCCTGTCGCTGGTCAATTTCATTCGCCCCATGTACACCGTGGAGATCGTCACCAGCGCCCAATGGGCGCCCCTGTTCGCCGCCGGCGCCTTCTTCTTCCTGGTGCGGCAGTCGGGCTGGACCACCCGTCGGCGCTTGGCGCTGCTGGGCTGCGCCGCGCTGGCCTGCATGTACCTGTGGCGTGAAAATGGCCAGGCAGACAGCCTGGAGCAGCTGCTGGCCCTGGACGACAGCCCCAACAACCTCGTGATCGAGGCCATCCTGCTGTCGTATTTCGCCTTCTTCTACTGGATGATTCGCCGCAAGGTACCGATTGAACCCTCGACATGGAGCGATTTGTCCGGCCGCCTCACCTACCCGCTGTACCTGATCCACCAGCACGCCGGCTATGCCCTGTTCAGCGTGGCGGTGGCGTCCGGCCTGGTCGCGTCCTGGGGCATGACGCTGGTGACCCTGGGCATGATCGCCCTGGCCCTGCTGGTGGCCTGGGCGGTCAATGTCGGCGTCGAACAGAAGCTCGGCCCCGTGCTGCGCAAGTGGATCGCGCGCTGAAGGCGGGAGAAGAAGCGTGACGAACTCCGCACCCACGCAAAAGCCGGCGCGGTATGCTGGTGCGGTGACTGATCGCGCTAGCCCCATGGGGTATGTACAACAATGCACAACGCACCACGGCATTCGGGAGAAGATTCGATGAGATTGCCGGGATTGGACCCCCAGCCCGTCGAACTGGGCCTTGTCGCGCCGGTGCTGCTGGTGGTCGTCGATACCGAAGAAGAGTTCAACTGGAACCAGCCCTTCAACCGACAGGCGACCGCCACCCAATCCATTTCCTCCCAGGACCGGGTGCACGCGCTCTACGACCGGTTCGGCGTCGTGCCGACCTACGTCATGGACTACCCGGTGGCCAGCTCGGTGGCCGCCACCCGCTACCTGCGCGGGCTGGTGGACGCGGGCCGCGCGGAATTCGGCACCCACTGCCATCCCTGGGTCACGCCGCCGCACAACGAAACGGTGTCGGTGTTCAACTCGTACCACGGCAACCTGCCGCTGGAGCTGGAGGAAGCCAAGATCCGCACCAGCACCGACGCGGTGGCCCAGGCCTTCGGCCGCGCGCCGCGGGTGTTCAAGGCCGGGCGCTACGGCGTGGGGCCGAACACCTTCGGCATCCTGCAGGAACTGGGCTACACCGTGGACTGCAGCGTGGTGCCCCACACCAATTTTTCCTTCGAAGGCGGGCCGAACTACCAGGGCATGTCCGACCGCCCCTTTTTCACCGACGCCTCGCACGCCTTGCTCGAAGTGCCCATGACCGTGGGCTACTCGGGCCGCCTGCGCCGCATGGGCCCCGCCAATCCCTGGCTCATCGGCAGCAACCTCTCGCAGCGGCTTCGCCTGCCCGGCGTCATGAGCCGCATGAAGTGGCTGGAGCGCGGCAGGCTGAGCCCGGAAGGCTTCGATGTGCAGTCGCAGGAGCGCCTGCTCACCACGCTGTTCCACGAAGGCGTTCGTGTGTTCACCATGACCTACCACTCGCCGACCTTGCAGCCGGGCAACACCCCGTACGTCAAGACCGAGGCCGATCTGGTCGCCTTCCTGGCGAACATCGAGTCCGTGCTGAGCTTTTTCCAGAACCGCCTGGGCGGCACCTTCTCCACGCTGACCCGCGTCGAGCAACTGGCGCGCTCACGGGTTGGCGCCGCACAGGCAGTCGCGGCCGTCGCGCACTGAGCGCCTCGCGCATCACCCGCCAAAAACAAACAACCCTCTGCGAAGAGAGGGTTGTTGAAGGTCAGAGCGGTTGAAGCGGGATCAACGCGGAACGATGGCCCAGGTGGGGTCGTTCACGTAGCCGGCATCCATCTTCGGGGTCATGGACTTCCACTTGCTGTAGGCACCGCTGGCACCGGTGATGCCGGCGCTGCTGGTGGCGGCCAGCATGGCGCGGGCATAGGCGGCGTAGTCGTCCACGCGGTCCGGTGAGCCTTCGGTGATCGCCATGCCGGCGCACGAGGCGCCCTTCGAGCCAGCGTAGTTGGTGTCGAACAGGGTCTTCCAGCTGCTGAAGAACTGGTTGCTCGCGTCGGTGACGTCCCACCAGTAACCCGGGGCCTTGGCCATGCAGAAGCCGTTGGCTTCGTTAAGGAAGCGGCCGACGGTGAAGCCGGTGATCCAGTTCAGCATGGTGCGGCCCTGCGGGTCACCGTCCTCGGCGATCTGCGTGAGCACCAGCGTCATGAAGTCGTTTTGCCAGGGGCCGGCCTTCTTGGTGTCCCACGGGCTCTTGATGGCGCCGAAGGGCGAGCGGGCGGCCGCGTTGGCGTTCTGCGGGTAGTTCTGCACGTACCAGTTCAGGTTGTTGGCCAACCGGGTCTGGAAGTACGACTTCATGGGGTGGTTGTCGGGCACGATGCGCGAGGCCTCGTCGATGGAGCGCAGGGCCCAGGACTGGGCACGTTCCTCGTTGCCATAGATCAGGCCCTTGGCGCCTTCGCGGTAGTAGGGGTCCACCGCCGCGATGTTCCAGCTGGCCCAGAACATGGCTTCGTCCAGGTAGAAGGCATCGCCCGTGATCAGGTAGGGCATGTAACCGAACGAAGCCTGGTGCGCCGTGTCCGGCGTGTAGATGGTCGTGCCCGTCGGCGTGGGCAGCTTGGGCGTGGAGGAGCCAAAGCGCACGGCCACGTTGGGGTTGCGCTCCACATCCAGCGGCTGGCCAGAGCCTTCGTCGCGGTAGTGCACCGGCACGCCAGCGGCGGCATCGGCGTTGGCCAGCATGCTGGCGCGGGCGCGGTCGTCCTGGGTGATGAGGTACAGCGCGGTCCAGCGTGGCTGCGGGCCGATCTCCGAGCGACCACCGGTGGTGGGGAAGTACGGCACCAGCATGGCCGGGCCCATGGGCGCGGTGTTCGAGCTGGCCAGCACGCGGGCCTCGTCGGCAAGGACCGACTCAGGAATCTTGACGCTCAGGTCGTAGTTCCAGGTGGCCTTGCTGGCCAGGAAGTACGGCATGTGGTGGCGCACGCGGTACTGCGGCAGTGTGGCACCCGTCCACAGCACCTTGTGCCAGCGCGCCTGGTAGTTGTGCGTGATGCGCGGCTGGGAGTGCACGATCTGGCCGTTGCGGCGCACGGTCAGCTCATAGGTGAGGTTGCCCGGGTTGGCCTTGAAGGTCCAGTTGTTCTCCAGGACCATGTCGGTGCGGATGCTGGCGCCGCCGTCGTACAGGCGGGTGTGCAGCCGGGCCGAGAGGTGGGGGTGTTCGGCGTTGCTGGCGCTGTCCTTGAAGGGCGCGACCACGGTGTACTCGGTGGCCACGCTGCCGTTGAGGCGGCGGCCCGAGCCCTGGGCGATCTGCTGCTTGAGCAGGTCCTGGGGCTTGGCCACCAGGGTGGAGACCAGGGTGCTGCCGTTGTAGACCTTGGCCTCGAGTTCGAGGTTCCAGTCGGGGCTGGCGGGGATGGTCTGGGTGGCCGAGGACTTGGCACCGGCGAAGAGGTTGATCAGCTTGGGCTGGTTGGCAGCGAGGTTGCTGACCTTGGCGCTGAGGACGGCAAAGCGCAGGGAGCCGTCGCGGTGGGAGGTCACCTCATCCATCTGCAGGGGCACGCTCGCGCCGCTGCTGTCGGTGGCCACCAGGCCCTGGTTGGCTTGCACGGCGCCGGCCTTGAAGGGCTGGCCGAAGGTGATGGGCAGGGCGCTGGAGGCCGTGCCGGTGGAGACTTCCACGCAGGTGATGGCGTTGGCCGCGCAGGCCAGGCCACCGGAGCCCACGGCCGGAGCAGGTGCGGGAGCAGGTGCGGGGGCTGGAGCCGGAGCCGGTGCGGGTGCAGGTGCAGGTGCAGGTGCAGGTGCAGGTGCAGGTGCAGGTGCAGGTGCAGGCGCAGGCGCAGGTGCAGGTGCAGGTGCAGGTGCAGGTGCAGGTGCAGGTGCAGGTGCAGGTGCAGGCGCAGGTGCAGGTGGCTTTGGAGCCGGCGCGGGGGCTGGCGCCGGTGCCGGTGCAGGTGCCGGGGTGGCGGCGGCCATCACCTGGCAAGTCTTGGCCGAGCCACGGGCCGGATCGGAGCCGAAATAGCCGGTCGAGCAGAGCCCCACCGTGCGCACGGACTTGTAGACCCAGCGGCTGCCGGTGCCATAGCGAACGTTCTTGGTGCCGGAGACGACAAAGAGCTGGCCCTCCTTGGAGAGCTGGTTCCAGTTGGCAGTGGTGGCTGCGGCGGTGGTGGTGCTTTGGGCCTGCGCCGACGCGGCCACCATCGAAAACATCACCGCGCAGGCGGCCAGCACGCTGGCATGCGATGCCGGGCGGAGGGAGGAAGAAAGTGAGGACATGGAGAGAGCACCTGAAAGTCAAGAAGGAAAAGAACCGCTTGCACACGGCTGATCGAAGCATTGGCCTGCTGGGTCAACAGATCTTGGAATTCAATGTAATTCGATTGCCGCCATTTTCGGAATGCAAGCCGATGGGCAGGCGTCCGGAAACGATGCGCGGCATTCGTGATGCATGTCGCGAAACATGTTGAAATGATTGGGGTGTTTTATTAACTTCCCGTTGCCATTTCACGGCTGTGACTTCTTTTTTCGAGAAGCCCAGGTGGAATGGCCTGGCAGCGCGTGCCGGGCGATTTGCCTAGCGGGAAAGTTGGTTGCCTCAATCGTGGTTTCCCCACGGGAGGCGCCGCACTGAGCGTCGGGCGCATTGAATGCGCCAATTCGGAAAATGGTGCAATTAAATTAAGGTTGACTTATCGGATCGAAATAATGAAACATTAGCCAAAACCGCCAGAAGGTGGTTTTTGCCCGTTGAAAGGATTGGGCCATCCTTTTCCGTTTCGGGAAAGGGGGTGAGTTGAAAGAATATGAAAGAAAGAATTCCGGTGACGGCATTTCGAAGCCGCGTGTTAGCGGGCAATGCGCAAGGAATTCCCCGTCAACGAGCGGACGTTGAGGGATGGGCGGCCAACGGCCGCATTCACAGGAAAATTCGCGCCGCGGTCCAGAGGCTGGGCGGCGCTGATGGGCAGGGTCCACCCGCTGGGGTGGACCGCCGCTGTCGCCCGCTCAGCGCGGAACGATGGCCCAGGTGGGGTCGCTGGCGAAGCCCGCGTCCATCCTCGGGGTCATGGACTTCCAGGTGGCGTAGGCGGTGCTGGCACCGGTGACACCGGCGCTGCTGGTGGCGGCCAGCATGGCGCGGGCGTAGGCGGCGTAGTCGTCCACGCGGTCCGGTGAGCCTTCGGTGATCGCCATGCCGGCGCACGGGGTGTTTTTGAGGCTGGCGTAGTTGGTATCGAACAAGGTCTTCCAGCTGCTGAAGAACTGGTTGCCCGAGTCGGTGACGTCCCACCAGTAGCCCGGGGCCTTGGCCACGCAGAAGCCGTTGGCTTCGTTCAGGAAGCGGCCGACGGTGAAGCGGGTGATCCAGTTCAGCATGGCGCGGCCCTGCGGGTCACCGTCCTCGGCGATCTGTGCGAGCACCAGCGTCATGAAGTCGTTCTGCCAGGGGCCGGCCTTCTTGGTGTCCCACGGGCTCTTGATGGCGCCGAAAGGCGAGCGGGCGGCCGCGTTGGCGTTCTGCGGGTAGTTCTGCACGTACCAGTTCAGGTTGTTGGCCAACCGGGTCTGGAAGTACGACTTCATGGGATGGCTGTCGGGCACGATGCGCGAGGCCTCGTCGATGGAGCGCAGGGCCCAGGACTGGGCGCGTTCCTCGTTGCCGTAGATCAGGCCCTTGGTGCCTTCGCGGTAGAACGGGTCGACCCCGGCGATGTTCCAGCTGGCCCAGAACATGGCTTCGTCCAGGTAGAAGGCATCGCCCGTGATCAGGTAGGGGATGTAGGCGAACGAGGCCTGGTGGGCGGTGTCCGGCGTGTAGATGGTCGTGCCCGTCGGCGTGGGCAGCTTGGGCGAAGACTCACCGAAACGCACCGACACGTTGGGGTTGCGCTGCACATCCAGCGGCTGGCCGGAACCCTCGTCGCGGTAGTGCACGGGCACGCTGGCGGCGGCATCGGCGTTGGCCAGCATGCTGGCGCGGGCGCGGTCGTCCTGGGTGATGAGGTACAGCGCGGTCCAGCGCGGCAGCGGGCCGATCTCCGAACGCCCACCGGTGGTGGGGAAGTACGGCACCAGCATGGCGGGACCCATGGGCGCGGTGTTCGCGCTGGCCAGCACGCGGGCCTCGTCGGCCAGGACCGAGTCGGGAATGCGCAGGCTCAGGTCGTAGTTCCAGGTGGCCTTGCTGGCCAGGAAGTACGGCATGTGGTGGCGCACGCGGTACTGAGGCAGCGTGTTGCCCGTCCACAGCACCTTGTGCCAGCGCGCCTGGTAGTTGTGCGTGATGCGCGGCTGGGTGTGCACGACCTGGCCGTTGCGGCGCACGGTCAACTCGTAGGTGAGGTTGCCCGGGTTGGCCTTGAAGGTCCAGTTGTTCTCCAGGACCATGTCGGTGCGGATGCTGGCGCCGCCGTCGTACAGGCGGGTGTGCAGCCGGGCCGAGAGGTGGGGGTGTTCGGCGTTGCTGGCGCTGTCCTTGAAGGGCGCGACCACGGTGTACTCGGTGGCCACGCTGCCGTTGAGGCGGCGGCCCGAGCCCTGGGCGATCTGCTGCTTGAGCAGGTCCTGGGGCTTGGCCACCAGAGTGGAGACCAGGGTGCTGCCGTTGTAGACCTTGGCCTCGAGTTCGAGGTTCCAGTCGGGGCTGGCGGGGATGGTCTG